>JAKSDM010001280.1 GCA_022360135.1 Pseudanabaenales cyanobacterium
AGCGCCCCTTAATCAATGCCTTTGGATAACCTCCCCCATAAATGAGACAAGCCGCATAACGCCCCGGTTCATCCGTGGCAGATTATCTCACTATACTGGCCTGATCAACTGTACTCCATCGGGTGCAAGCGGATAGTTAGGCGGCGATCGCAGAGGTAGGAGAAACGATTACAGTTCTGCACAGCAGAAATACTGGTTTTCCTTGCGTCAACCCAGCCTACAGCTAAATTTTTCTTATGAATATTTGTCTAAGTCCACCACTTTAGCCTCTTGCCATATAGCTTCAAACTGTTCTAAGAAGAAAGGAAACCATTTATTATCTAACTCGCGTCTCAACTTAAAACCAGGTCGTTTATCGTTAGGAATTCTAAAAGTTGTAAGACGTAGCCACATATACCCACTAGCTTCGTAGGGATTGATAGAGATCAGAGTCCACGATGGTAAATAGTCTATAACTCGAACCTCTAAGTTTTTTTGAGATCCTGGAACAGAACTCGAAACTTCTGCTAAACGTATCAATGTATCTTCAACTAACTTGTCTACTTTTTCCTGTGTGCGCCTCAGAATATTTCGGAAAGCAGCCATCTTTGCAGCAGAAGATTTTTCCTCGA
Source organism: Pseudanabaenales cyanobacterium (assembly GCA_022360135.1). Lineage (GTDB taxonomy): Bacteria > Cyanobacteriota > Cyanobacteriia > Phormidesmidales > Phormidesmidaceae > JAKSDM01. The sequence continues at coordinate 612 of JAKSDM010001280.1, forward strand.
TTAACAGAAAGCGAATCTTGTGATTCTGACCTAATACTTGTGCAAAGGGGAAGCTAAGGACTTGAACTGTCTGTGTAAAAGTTAATCCCAAAAATATTACTTCTTTAGCTTGAGCCACAGATTCTCGTAAATCGTATGGATTAAATTCTTGACTAAAGAAATTCTCAGATAATTTATCTCTAGAGTTGATTTCTAAGAGTTTAAGTTTAATTTCTTCGTCCTGATGACGGCTTTTTATTAGGCTGTATGAAACCAAGCTTAATGTTGCCAATATTGCAGACGATATAACTGTCTGATTAACAATTCCAATTAAACCGAGAATTGCTATGACAACTGCAATCGTAATAGTTATATATAAATCTAGATTCTGGTAAATGATATTGAGTAAAACTCTTATTTTTCTCATTCTGCAACAAATGGACTGCTAAGGTATTGAACTGGAATAGATAACGTCGATGGACCTGCCCTCACTTGCAGCTAAAGCAGTCGAACTACCCAAATCAGCTAAATATACTGCGAACTGTCCATATAGTACGCTTATATTGGGTGGATATATAGAAGGTTTCAGTATATCTTCCATTCGTAAACAGCTAAGTTATACAAAGCTGAGTCAAAATCAATACCTATGCTCTGCTTCATTGAGGTATAGAAACTTGACCTAGAAAATCCTTGACCAAGTCCGGTGTCAAATTCGACTTATATTCTAGACGCATTGAGCAACCCTGTGAGTGTCTCTGCTCTAAACGTGTGGGCTAAATGCCCCCTAAAGCATTGGATTAATGTAAGGGATGATCACCATTTAGTCTGGACACACTACCTCCTAACTGATCTAGGAAACGAGTGCGCTAATCACGTAATCGCGATCGCCGATCCGGTAAATGAGTATGCAGATCCGGTAAATGAGTACGCCGATCTTGAAAACGCGATCGCCGATCTAAGAAATGCGTTCGCCGATCAAACAATTGCGTTCGCCGATCAAGCAATTGCATACGCTGATCAAGGAAATGAGTACGCTGATTAAGCAATTGCGATCGCTGATCAAACAATTGCGATCGCTGATCAAGGAAATGAGTACGCTGATTAAGCAATTGCGATCGCCAATATTGACTAATTAAAGACTACTAACTCCCGCTTTACCCGTATCAGATAGCTTTTCAATTCTAACCAGAACTTCCCGGTTTCATTGGATGCAAGAGGATAGTTAGGCAGCGATCGTAGAGGTAGGAGAAACTATTACAGTTCTACGCAGAAAAAGGTTGGAGAGTGATCAGCCTTTTGTGTAAGCAGTCTAAAATCCTTGTAAATCAGGAGACTGCACTATGTCCAGAAGGAAGAAAGCCCCGTCCAAGATCGATCAGCTCATCGATGAGTTACTTGAGGATTGCCATCGCCCAGAGGATATTTTGGGGGAGTCAGGTTTACTCAAACAGTTGAGCAAACGGCTTATCGAGCGTTCTCTAGCCGGGGAACTCACTCATCACCTGAAAAACCCGCCGAGTGAAACCGATGAAAATTCAGACGCTCCTCCGAAGGTGAGCGGAAATAGTCGTAATGGGCACTCAAAGAAAACACTGCAGACCCAGCAGGGAGAGATGGAGATTGCGATACCCCGTGACCGAAACAGCAGCTTTGAGCCAGTTCTGGTTCCCAAACATGAGCGACGGTTGTCAGGGCTTGATGAAAAGATCCTGGCGCTGTATGCCAGAGGCAACAGTATTCGTGATATCAGCGCTCAACTCGAAGAACTGTACGGCGCCCAAATATCCGCCGCCTTAATCTCAGAAGTCACCGACGCCGTTACTGAAGACGTTAGGCGTTGGCAATCCAGGCCGTTGGAATTGCTCTATCCGATTCTCTACTTGGATGCGTTGTATGTGAACATCCGCATCTCTGGACGAGTCAGCAAACATGCCGTGTATGTCGTCTTGGGCATTAACTTTGAGGGCAATAAAGAACTCCTGGGATTATGGATTGGCCCCGGCGAATCTGAGGGAGCTA
>JAKSDM010001026.1 GCA_022360135.1 Pseudanabaenales cyanobacterium
ATTTCAGTTGAAATGACCCCTGATGAACAACGCATCTACGCCATGATGGGCATCTCGCCGCTAGTGCTCGCCCACCAAGCAGTCAAAGACCCTAAGACTGCTATTATGAACGTTGTCTTGCCCGGTCAAACTCCTCCCGCCCTGCCGACAGTCCCCAGTAACCCTGAGCCTGAGACAAGTTCAGCGTTGTCAGCAGAAAACTCTGCAGCCGCTGTAGCGGAGGAAAGCGCTGAGACGAGACTTGCGACACCCGCCGACAAACCGCTCAATTCCGAGAGTGCTGATGGTTTGGAGACCAATGGCGGCGTAACTCGCCGTCGCCGTCGTCGGCGCTCTTCTGCGGCAGAGCTAGAAACAGCTGGCGCTCTGGGTAGTGATCTTTGAGATCAGGATCTATCGGTTCGGCAAATACGCAAAAATTCACCACTTTATGAGTCTCTAATCTTATGACTCTCTACTTATCTATGGAGGAACAGTGGATAGCCGGTATTGATGAAGTGGGCCGCGGCGCCTTATTTGGCCCCGTTGTGGCGGCTGCAGTCATTCTCCCAACAACTATGCTAGCGGATCTAACCAAGGCGGGGGTGAAGGATAGCAAAATGCTCTCTCCAGCTAAGCGATCTGAGCTGGCTAAGCAAATCCGAGCTGTGGCGATTGACGTCAAAATTGGCGTTGCTTCCGTTCAAGAAATTGATCGATTAAATATTCTAAAAGCCTCTTTACTGTCCATGAAGCGGGCTATTCTTAGGCTATCGCCTCAACCCACCCTGTGTTTGATTGATGGCAACCAATCAATTACTGATTTGGGTTTGTCTCAACAAACCATCATCAAGGGAGATCAAATCTCTATTCAGATTGCGGCTGCTAGCATCTTAGCAAAGGTCTGGCGAGACGCATTGGTTACTCGCCTAGATAGCCGATACCCTGGATATGACTTAGCTTCTAATAAAGGCTATGGCAGTGCTAAACATAGATCCGCCATCGCCCATCTGGGTATCTCTCGGCAACATCGCAAGTCATTTAAGGGCTGTAGAGAGTGGAGCTCCCGACCATTCTATGGACTTTGAGAGAAGACTGTACTGGTTTGAGCGATCGCGGTCGTCTTATCATTTTCCATTTGAGTTGTGACCCACTCATGATAATCAGATAGCAGCTGACGCATCAGCCGTTGCTTGATGGTTAATAAAACACTGTGAAGTAGGCCATTGCCCGTCTTCTCTAAAAACGACTTTGGGGTAAGCCAGAGGGCTGGCGGCAAATGAATGGCGACTTCTAGGTTAGCTTCTCCCTGAAGCTGAGTGTTTGCGCCAACGGACTGAGGCGAAAGCTGACCGGTCAAATTTAGGTGGAAACGCTGGTTTATATAATCATTGCCTCGGATTTCGCACCTAACCGACTTCAGAGAAATCGTGTCTTTGGCTCCCACCCAAACTTGAAGATCTACAATCGGTTGAATCTGGACCATCAGAAAGCTTAATGGCCGCATCTTTAAGCGGAACTTTCCTTCGCTCAGCGGTTCAATCTGTCTGGGATCAATGAGTGCTTTGACAAGTCGTTGGGGTTGACGCAGATAGTGCTTGATAGGAATGGGTTGCTCAGGCACGAGGAGACTGACAGATTGAGAGGCGTAAAAGCGAGTCAGCATGGGCAAGGATAATTCCCAGGTGGATTAGAAAACAGTGAGTGTATCTGTACACACACTTTAAATAAAGTTACCATCTCTAAGAAAATAAATTAAGTCAAGACTTGGGTATTAGAGTTGCGATTGATTAATTGCGATCTGCCGCTACCTACAGTGGTGCGACGAAGACATAAAACGCCATAAAGAACACATTTTTTGATTTTGCATAAGTTAACCCTCCAGTGAGTCATTCTCCTCTCAGATGACGTTTTACTAAGTAGTATTAATTGAACGCTAGACCGACTATGTAATCTAAACTCTAGACTTAGAGTGTGGAAGATCCCACCCTAAAAAAGGAATATTAAAAAATGTCATGATTAGTAGACAGGAATTGTCAGCATTTGAAGAATCGACACTTAAACTGATTCAGATATTTATGAAGGCATAATTTATGGCAATTTCTATTGCTCATTTGGGACCCCAGGGAACATATGCGGAAGCCGCCGCCTTGGCGTATGCTCAATGGCTCAAACAGCACCAGGGAAGAGAAACCTTGCTTCGCGCCTACCCAAGCATTGCCCAAACCCTTCAAGCGAGTGCTTCTGGAGAAACCGATCTAACCGTCGTTCCAGTGGAGAACTCGATCGAAGGAGGGGTTACGATAACCCTAGATACCCTGTGGCAATTGGATAAATTGCGGATTCAGCATGCTTTAGTGCTGCCTATCTCTCATGCCTTGCTGTCGCGGGCCAAAACCTTAGAAACCGTCTCCAAGGTATACTCCCATCCACAAGCTCTAGCTCAATGTCAGAGATGGTTGGAGCAGTTTCTACCGACTGTGCGACTGATTCCAACTAACTCTACGACAGAGGCTCTACAGCACCTGGATAGAGAGCCAAGCATCGGTGCAATTGCTTCACGATGGGCTGCTCAGCTTTATAAACTGCCAATCTTGGCGTATCCAATTAACGATCATTCAGACAATTGCACTAAATTTTGGATCCTAAGTCTCCAACCTTCGAGACAGGGGAATCATACCTCTATTGCCTTTAGTCTGCCGGTTAATGCGCCCGGCGCTCTGCTCAAACCACTGCAGCTATTTGCGGCAACTAATATCAATTTGAGCCGGATTGAATCTCGCCCTACCAAGCGTTCCTTAGGGGACTATCTTTTCTTCGTAGATTTAGAGTCAGACATTAATCAGACTCACACTCAAGCCGCCCTAAAAGCACTCGAAAGTTGTACAGAGACTCTAAAAATTTTTGGCAGTTACGAGACACTGTCGATAGCGGATCCTTGGCAAGGAGGCGATGGATTAGAGATTAGCAGCTAGCAAATTTCCGACCATATCAACCGAAAAGCCTATTCCAGTACATCCTTAAGTGCTGTTCGAGCCGCTAGGAGATTCCGGGTAGACATTAAAATCTCAGCTTCCCGCTCCAACCGAACGGCGGTATCGTCCATCTCAAGAAGAGACTGCTGTTCGCTAGCAACACCATAAAGATTGCTAGCGACCCAGTAGGAGAGTTCGATTGGTAGATCAGGGATATTGTCAGGAAGCTCTATCTCCTGACGGGTGAGCTTTGCTGAAAGATGAACAACATCCCTTAAAAGCTGATCCACCTCTGAAACAAGTGGATGCAAGTCTCGTTCAGTCGGCTTATCGTCGATCCATTCAACTAGACCGACTCGATAAGGTTTTTCCCGCACATAGTCTAAGACCCGAAATCTTTGTTGTCCCAGGGTCAGAATCTCCATTCGATCATCTGGCAAGCGCTGGAAATGAATAATCTCAGTGCAGCATCCAATCTTTGCCGAGGATCCAGTTAAGGGATCCAACATTAATACTCCAAAGCGGCGATCGCCTTGGAGTATGGTATTCATCATTATACGGTAGCGAAATTCAAAAATTTTTAGTGGAAGGCGTCTGCCTGGGAAATGAACCAGTTCTTCAATTGGAAACAAAGGAAGTTCCCGAACAGCAATCGACGATGAAAATGCCATTGTTGAGCAAATCAGAGAAGAATTGAGATTTTAAGAATTGACCTAATCAATCGAGTTTTCAACAGGTCAAATCAGCAATATGTATATTTGCTTTATTCTATCCTTCCCAGCTCGGAAATTTCTAGGTTGAGTTTCCTGCTTCAAAATACCGAAAATCAAGGTTCTAAGAGAATTTTCCTTGTACCCATGCCGCTGAAGCTAAATGTGATGCAACTGGCTGAGAAGGCGGAGATAGAAATGTATTAACGGATTCAGAAGCGAGTTAACCTTCAATTAGAGCTTTACTTCAATATCCACACCTGCAGGTAGATCGAGCTTCATCAGCGCATCAATGGTTTTCGAAGAGGGCTGATAAATATCGATAATACGGCGATGGGTGCGAGTTTCAAAATGCTCTCGGGAGTCTTTATCGACGTGAGGAGATCGCAATACACAGTAGATACGACGTTTGGTTGGCAAAGGAATTGGGCCAATGGCAGTAGCGTTAGTGCGATTAGCCGTATCCACAATCTTTTCACAAGACGTATCCAGAAGACGGCGATCAAAAGCCTTTAAACGAATCCGAATTTTCTGCTGCTGAATAGTTGCCATAGGGGCTCCAACGGTATTTCAATTATCAAGGTTCAAAATTTGAGGCGTCTGTCCTGAAGCAAATCGCAGACTAGACCACTCAAAATCAAGGTAAGTCGAATGGATCGACAACGTTAAAGAATCAGGAGAGAAGTGACGCCACTGAAGCGTCACTTCCCAAAATCAGATGTATACCGCCAAAGAAAGATTACTTAAGAATCTTTGCCACGACACCTGCGCCCACTGTACGACCTCCCTCGCGAATCGCAAATCGCATACCTTGCTCGATCGCAATAGGATTGATCAGTTCTACATTCATCTTGATGCGATCGCCGGGCATTACCATCTCGGCTGTACTACCATCGTCGGCAGTAAAACTGCTAATGCTTCCTGTCACATCGGTTGTTCTGACATAAAACTGAGGCTTGTAACCTGGAAAAAAGGGCGTATGACGTCCCCCTTCTTCTTTTTTCAGGACATAAACCTCTGCTTCAAATGTAGTGTGCGGTGTGATCGAACCGGGTTTAGCCAGCACCATACCCCGCTCTATATCAGTTTTCTGAACCCCCCGAAGCAGAACGCCTACATTATCACCCGCCATCCCCTCATCAAGGGTTTTCTGGAACATCTCTACTCCAGTTACGGTAGTGCTACGGGTTTCCCTAATACCCACGAGTTCAACCATTTCACCCACCTTAACTTTACCCCGCTCAATCCTTCCGGTGGCGACGGTTCCTCGACCTGTGATCGAGAAGACATCTTCAACCGCCATCAGGAAAGGCTTATCAATATCCCGTTCGGGCGTAGGGATATATTCATCGACAGAATCCATCAACGAATAGATGTTATCGACCCACTCATTGTCACCCTTCTTGGTTCCAGGTGTTTCAGTGAGGGCTTCAAGCGCCATTAAAGCTGAACCCGCCACAATGGGAATATCATCCCCTGGAAAATCATAGGAACTTAGCAGCTCGCGAACTTCCAATTCCACCAACTCAAGTAGCTCTTCATCGTCAACCTGGTCCTTTTTGTTCAGAAAGACGACAATATTAGGAACGCCGACCTGCTTGGCTAGAAGAATATGTTCACGGGTTTGGGGCATGGGTCCATCTGCAGCCGATACCACCAGAATGGCTCCATCCATCTGCGCAGCCCCTGTGATCATATTCTTCACATAGTCAGCATGACCTGGGCAGTCTACGTGGGCGTAATGGCGATTTTCGGTCTGGTACTCTACGTGAGCAGTGTTAATCGTGATACCTCGGGCCTTCTCTTCTGGAGCCGCATCGATCTCGTCGTATTTACGAGCCTTGGCACTCCCAAGAGCTGCTAGAGTCATCGTAATCGCCGCGGTTAACGTAGTCTTCCCGTGATCAACATGACCGATGGTGCCAATGTTAACATGAGGTTTTGTTCTTTCAAACTTTTCGCGTGCCATGGATGTTACGTGTCCCTTATTTATCTATGCGTTCCCTTTGTTTTTGCGATAATTGCATCAGCTACATTACGAGGTACCTCATCGTAATGGCTGAACTCCATAGAGAATATGCCTCGACCCTGCGTTTTAGAGCGGATGTCGGTAGCGTACCCAAACATCTCAGCCAAAGGAACTTTGGAAGTTACTTTGGCAATGCCGCCTTCTGAACCCATTCCCTCAATTTGGCCTCTGCGAGAGTTAAGGTCACCCATAACATCTCCTAAGAAATCCTCTGGAACTTCCACCTCAACCTTCATCATGGGTTCAAGCAGAATGGGCGAAGCCTTCATGACGGCTTCTTTCATAGCCATCGAGCCAGCAATCTTAAAGGCCATTTCAGAGGAATCTACGTCGTGGTAGGATCCATCAAGCAAGGTCACTTTAAGGTCTATTACTGGATACCCAGCTAGAATACCAGATTCGCAAGCCTCTTTCATGCCTTGCTCAGCGGGAGAAATATACTCCTTTGGAACTGAGCCTCCAACAATTTTAGAGACGAATTCGAAGCCGCTGCCCGCTTCACCCGGTTCCAGCTGAACGACGACATGGCCGTACTGGCCTTTGCCTCCACTCTGGCGGACAAACTTACCCTCGGCTTTGACTGGCTTGCGGACTGTCTCACGATAGGCTACCTGAGGCGCCCCAATGTTCGCTTCAACCCTAAACTCTCTTAGCATACGGTCAACCAGAATATCCAGGTGGAGTTCACCCATACCGGCAATCACCGTTTGATTAGTCTCTGAATCAACGCTGACTCGGAAGGTGGGATCTTCCTCTGAGAGAGACTGCAGCGCCTTCGATAGTTTCTCCATATCCTGTTTTGTTTTAGGCTCAACCGCCACAGAGATCACCGGTTCTGGGATGAACAGAGATTCTAAAACAATCGGGAATTCTGGATCGCAGATCGTGTCGCCAGTAAACGTTTCCTTCAAACCCAAGGCTGCGCCTAGGTCGCCAGCTCGCATTTCTTCTACCTCAATCCGGTCGTCAGCCTTCAGAATAATCAGGCGAGAAATCCTCTCCTTCTTGTCCTTGGTTGCGTTATAAACATAACTGCCCTTTTTCAGAATTCCCGAGTAAACTCGAATGAAGGTCAGACGGCCATAGGGATCAGCCATGATCTTGAATGCTAAAGCAGACAGCGGTTGTTCATCATCCGCCTGACGTTCATCAATGGAGCCGTCAGGGAGAGTTCCTTGAATTGCAGGGACTTCAATGGGAGCGGGTAGATAGTCTACGACAGCGTCTAGCAGTAGCTGTACCCCTTTATTCTTAAAGGCCGAACCACAAAGTAAAGGAACAATCGAACCATTGATCGTCCCCTGATGGAGAGCAGAAATGATTTCTGCTCCAGTTATCTCCTCTCCTTCGAGATATTTCTCCATCAGCGAATCGTCGACATCAGCCACCGATTCAAGTAGCTTGACGCGATACTCTTCTGCAATCGCTTGAACCTCTTCAGGAATATCAGTGTCTTCCATATCAACGCCGAGATCGTCATGGTAGATGCGAGCCCGCATCCGGACGAGATCGACGACGCCTCGGAATTGATCCTCGGCGCCGATAGGAATCTGAATTGGGACTGCATTGGCTCTCAGGCGATCGCGGAGTTGGTTATAGACCTTGAAGAAATTGGCGCCAGTCCGATCCATCTTATTGACAAAAGCAAGCCGAGGAACTTTATATCGGTCTGCTTGACGCCAAACAGTTTCAGATTGAGGTTGGACGCCGCCGACTGAGCAGAAAACCGCAATCACACCATCCAGCACCCGCATTGAGCGCTCTACCTCAATAGTAAAGTCAACGTGTCCAGGCGTATCAATGATATTGATCTGGTGATCCCGCCAACTGGTGCTGATGGCGGCAGCCGTAATGGTAATTCCCCGCTCACGTTCCTGCGCCATCCAATCGGTCACCGCCGTTCCTTCATGGACTTCGCCAATCTTATGAACTACACCGGAATAGAACAAGATACGTTCGGTTGTTGTTGTTTTTCCCGCATCAATGTGCGCAGCAATTCCGATATTTCGTATTCGCTCAAGCGGGGTTTTACGTGCCACAGCTACCTCCTTAATCTCTGGCGTAAGCCTAGAGCGGTCCTAGGGTCTTGTTAAGATTTTATACGCTTACGTCTTATAGCGACCAATATCCGCATACTCTACATAGATTTAATAACGATAATGGGCAAACGCCTTATTGGCTTCCGCCATACGATGAGTTTCTTCACGCTTACGCACCGTACTGCCAGTCTCATTAGCGGCGTCCATTAATTCATTCGCCAATTTACTCGCCATGCTCCGCCCGGCTCGTTGTCGGGAGAAATGAGTTAGCCAGCGCAAAGCCAAGGCTGTCCCCCTATCGGAACGAACCTCCATCGGAACTTGGTAGGTTGCTCCACCTACCCGCCTAGCCTTAACTTCGACTAAAGGAGTCGCATTACGAACAGCTTGCTCAAAGACTGCCAAGGGATCTCCCCCAGTTCTCTCCTCAATGATCTTAAAAGCATCATAGACAAGGCGAGAGGCAAGTGATTTCTTCCCACTTTCCATAATGCGTCTAGCTATCATGCTGACAAGACTGCTGTTATAGACTGGGTCAGGGGGAACAGGACGTTTTTGAATGTAAGCGCGACGAGACATGGATCATCCTTACGAAACTTGAAAATTTATCAGCAAACGAACGGAGAGAACAAAAAGACTAATCAGCTGTAAGGGTAAACCCCAAACATATTGAGCTGCAAATTGAATTTAGTGAGCGCCATTACTGAGCCCGAGGGGGATCAGAATAAAGGACTGCAGAGCTAAGTTGTTTCAAGCCTCTTGAGCACTTTACATCCCAAGACAAGAAAATCCGATTAACTCAGAAACCCATCTCTATGATATAAGCCCTGATAAGTAGTGTGATCACTATAGGCTCAAGAATGCAAACAGGGTTGATGATTCGTCAGCGTTTTTTCCAATCAATCACTTAGCCGTCAGCAGAATGGAAACTTTTTAAGCTTTGGCTTTGGGGCGTTTGGCCCCATACTTGGAGCGACCTTGATGACGGTCCTTTACCCCGGCCGTATCGAGGGTTCCTCGTATGATGTGATATCTTACCCCTGGCAGGTCCTTAACTCGACCGCCTCGAATCATGACGACAGAGTGTTCTTGCAAGTTATGCCCAATGCCTGGTATGTAAGCAGTCACCTCAAATCCAGAAGTTAGGCGAACCCGCGCAACTTTCCGTAGAGCTGAGTTAGGTTTTTTAGGGGTTGTTGTGTAGACCCTTGTACAAACGCCTCGACGCTGAGGGCAACTCTTTAATGCGGGAGACTTGGTTTTCTTTTTCGCTTTCTGGCGTTCACTACGAATGAGCTGTTGAATAGTGGGCATAAACTGACAATTAAGATAGCTTGTTCTCTAACAAAAACCTGCGAGTTTCCACAAGCTCTGATGGTACCAATTTTTTTAAGTCCTTGTCAATTCTATCCCTTCCCCTTCAACGGCGGATATCTGGGATGGCCTGATGGCGAAAGAGTTGCCGCAGCCGCAATGCTGTGTTGCATTCGGGTTCATGAAACGGAATCCGCCTCCCATTAGATCTTCTGAATAATCAATGGTGAGGCCATCAACATAGATCAGCGCCCGTGAGTTCACAACAACCTGAATATCGCCACAGTTATAAACGGCATCCTGGGCATTGATGGTCTGATCGAATCCCATCTGATAAAACCAGTCGAAACACCCACCTGATTGAATCTTCAAACGAAACAAAGCTTTAGGAGATTGCTGATTAGCCTGTAGACGCTTGATTTCTTTAACAGCTGCTGGACTAAGATGAATCATAATGGGGGGTTATCAAGAATTCGCTGGCGGTTTGGATGAGTGCTGAATCTATATTCTAAGGCAATAGCCAAAATACTTTTTGGGGCATTGCTGATCGCGACGCCCCAAAAAGTATAGATATTTGCAGTATGTAACCGGGCTGATAATCAGGGGGTTTAGAGTATGGCGGTTGTCATAATGACATTGAAAAAAATATCTAGGCTCTAGATAAAAATATCTAGGCTCTAGGCGATCGCAGGTCAGCCGTCTGTACGAGCGTAGTCGTCCTGGTAGCGAATGATATCATCTTCGCCCAGATACTCCCCATTCTGAACTTCGATCAGAATTAGGGGGATGACGCCAGAATTTTCTAAACGATGAACGGTGCAGGGAGGCACATAAGTAGATTGATTAGTGCTCAATAGCACTTCTTTTTCCCCACAGGTCACTTTCGCCGTCCCTGAAACGACAATCCAGTGTTCACTGCGATGATGATGCATTTGTAAACTGAGGCGATGCCCTGGTTTCACCTCAATCCGCTTAATTTTGTATCCGCGCGCTTCTTCCAGCACTGTAAAGGATCCCCATGGACGCAGCTCAGTCGCTGCTACACCCTTGGTATTCGTAGAGGAAGGTACGGATAAAACAGCAGATTGGACAATTTCTTGAGTTTTGGCCACAATGATACTCCTACAAATTCATCGACCCCAAATTCAAAAATCTAAGCGTCATCGACTGTCTATTCATTTCTAAGATTTTCCTGACAGAACTAGCAGCGGATCCTAACGACTAGCCTAGAACTTACCAGATGCAGCGCTCTGACGCGCCAAATCCGGGTAACCAGCAATAGTCATAAACAGAATCTAGTCTGCTTAAAAGAACTGTTTCAAAGACAACTTAAAAACAACGCTTTTGAAATCAATACACATAGGGTTCCCACCGCCCAATAAACTTGGCAGTCGTCAGACCTAAGTTTTAAACACCAGCCAACTATAGCAATCCCTCCTGGCATGGGCCACCGTCAAGGGCTTCAAAGCGTTCCCTGACATCAACTCTTAAACTCTGGTATTTATCCCTTCAACTTAGCTTTATCTGATATAAGTATAAATACTCGCTTAATCAGATGGTTTGGCTTTTTGGCTACCCCTACCCCCTGAGCTTCCTCACCTCTAGCTCAATCTTAGGGACTGAAGAATATGCCGATGCCGCTGTGGACTCGAGCCGCTGTCCGGGGATTGCGATTGAGTAGACGACCGCTCAAATAGAGGCTGGATGAACTTCCGCCATCTAAGTTCAGGGCGTCAACACTGCCTAGATGGACCATGATTTGGGCCAATTCTGAGAGGGTTGGGCCGCGACCGCCGGGGCGGTTAAAGACGGCGGCCAAAATCAAATCGCCGTCGGCTGTTTTGCCGATCGCGCTGCGCGGCGCGGCTTGGGTGGCGAAGGCGTTGCTGAAACTCTCAGCCGAAGCATTGAGGACGATTTGCTGATTTTGGACCAGCACCGGGCCGCCGCCTACAATGTGGGGATAGCCTTCAAACTCAGTGGGCAAAGTTCTGGCAGTGAGTTGCAGGGAAACGCCAGGGGATAGAGCGGCGGCGGCTTCACTGTAAGCTCTTACAGCTAGAAGATAACCTTGCGGCGGCAGCTTCACGGTGACGCTGCCGGAAACACCCGTTGGCTGCTGATTAACCACGCGATTGTTCTCCACTATAATCAGGATTTCGTTATCCAGGATGGACGTGTAAGTTGATCCCCAAGCAGGCGTGTAAAGACCAATACCAGGCTCGACATAACCTGTGTTAATTGTCTGCACTGGAAACTGCCTTCCCCTATCTGTCGTTAGAGATTGTTGCAGCGCCAAGCGCCCTAAACGAATTTCCCCCGAATCATTCCAGGCGATCGCGCCGCGATCAAGAATCGGCCCAGCAATCCATCGGTTATTAACCCGCACAGGACTCAAAGGAAACCGATTATTGCGATTGAAAAAGCCAGCATTAATGGCGGCCGCAGCTTGCCAGCGTTCTGCAGTGGCGATCAGCGGCGAAATCCCCACCGCTGTAGCTGGATCTGACCAGATGGGACGAAGGATAATCGAAGATTGCCTAGGATCCACAATCAGCATGTAAACCGGGAAGCGAACGCTCCCCACAGACACATAATGCTGCCGCCATCGCAAGCCAGGCGCCCAAAGGAGATTACGTCCGACCAAATAATCTTCTCGGATGTCGATCACTAACCGATTGGGATAAGGCAAGGTCGAAACTCGAGGTCGGGCAGTCTGGGTTATCGATCCCCGAATCACGGTTTGTCCCGCTTCAGAGGTAACCTGTAGCGAAGTAAGCAGGTTTCCTGACTTGGCCTCAAAATTGGCGATTAAGGTTGGATCAATTGCAGCGTCTACGGTCACCACAAACTGCCCTGGTTGTTCCGTCAGACGCCAGGATATAGATCTTTCTAAGTCCAGCACAATCCGATCACCCCAAGTTTGTTGACCCTGGCGCATTCCGATCAGCTGAGTCGACGGCATTGTGATGTGCAAGATATGACCTATCGGCTGCACCCGCCAGCCATTGCGTTGAGCTAAATCGGTAATGTCTAGGTAGCGATTTTTCCCAGCCAGCCAAGTGGGTAAAACAATCGGCTCTACCGTCGGCTCTGAAAACCATTTGACGGGTTGTTGAGTGGGATCTTCCGTATTCAACAACTCCAACCCTAGACTCTGCATCAGTCCAGCGTCGGTCAAACCGATTCGATCCAGACGACGCTGCCAAGCGACCGAAATCAGGTGTCCGTTAAGGTTAATCTGATTACTGGCTTGGATGATATTTGAGGCCGGAACTGTCTGGGCAATCAGGTTACCCGAGGAATGTTTTTGAAAGCGTTTTCCTAACCTTTCAAAGGCTAGTGTTTCGAATTCACCCAGCGGCGACGCCGTTAACCAGGAAGAAGACAGTATAACGACTAGGCTGAGAGCCTTTATGGGAATGTGGCGAGCGTTTTGGAGCAACCCCGCTCTTCGGAAATGTCGATCAAGATACTGATGTGTCAAAGTGATTTTCCCCAGGATTCAATAGGGTTCAATCGCAACGTTCAAACAGCTCAAGCCTGTTTACCTCCGACGGCCATTGGGGCGCCCATTAAGCCGGAAGGCAAGAATTCAGGCGTCAGAATTCAAGCGTTAGCTAGGGTTTATATTCTGTATTCGACATTCGAGTTCTATCTCAGGGAAAATTTCCCGCTTTTAAGTTGGAGCCTCTCATTAGATTCCTCACCCACTTAAAGTTACCCACGCGGCAAGCAGCCAATCACCTTTCCCTGATCGACTTTTGAGTTTTAGACTACAGATTGAGACGGGGCCTAGGCTGGTATAATTTTCGATCCTGGCTGGTGCGTTATTAACTTTCATTTTCCTAAGGCAGGTCTCTGGCCCTGGATCATCCTAGTCTGTAGAGATTAAGATACTAATCTGCAGAGATAAGATAGGGTTATCGCTCTAGAACCTTCCATCGCTTGGGATTTATTGCGAATCCGCAAGTAGTTTGTGAAAGACACAGTTTGTAACTTTGCTGAGGCTTTTGCGTTGGAGATGAGAGTTTGCGACTGCGGCTAGCTTGGAAATCTCCCAATACTTAGGAATCTCCCAATACTTTTTGGGCATTTTTTGTTATTGGACAGTTTCGTTGTTTTTACAGCTTCTCAGCAGTTTAAAGCAATGTAGACACGACTCATTGGTTGGAATTGTTTGCTAAGCAACTCATCTTTATAGTTATCTCTATAAGGATCTGCAAGACTCTGTACGATTTCAATCACTGCAATTAAGCCTCATCAATGCAAGGACAGAGCGGGCTTGAGTGAAGCCCTTAAGGGAAGCTACTGGAAGTAATCGTTAATCAACCGTCCTATGAGTAATCAGCATATGAATCAGAATCGGTCAATCTACTCAGGGTTAAATCGTGAATCAATCGGTCCCAGATGGTTGGTGGAGGAACGGGATGCCTGCGGCGTGGGATTGATTGCTGATCAAAATGGACGGGCAAGTCACGATTTGTTGGCTAAGGCGCTTCATGCACTAACCTGCATGGAACATAGGGGAGGACGCTGTGCAGACAGAGACTCCGGCGACGGCGCTGGCGTGATGACCGCCATTCCATGGAAATTGTTGCAGCAGTGGGCGTCAGAGCAGAATCTGCCTGATCCCAAGCCAGAGAGAACTGGTGTCGGCATGGTGTTCTTGCCACAAAACCAAGAGGCTGCGGACATTGTTCGCAGCCAGTTTGAACACGTCGTGCAGGAGGCTGGTCTGACGTTGCTCGGCTGGCGTTCGGTCCCCATTAAACCAGAGGTATTGGGGGTTCAAGCTAGACAACACCAGCCCCAGATTGAACAGGTGGTGGTTCAGTCTTCTAGCGTCCAGGGAGACGAATTGGAGCGCCAGCTTTACTGGCTGCGACGACGGGTTGGTCAGGCGTTAAGTACGCTCCGGACAACCCGAGCGGACCTTTCTACTGAAGTCATTGCTGGATTGCAGGAATACTATGTCTGCTCCTTGTCCTGTCGAACTATTGTCTACAAGGGCATGGTGCGTTCGGCTATCTTGCAGGCGTTCTATTTGGATTTACAACAGCCTGACTACATTAGCGCCTTCGTGGTTTATCATCGTCGCTTCAGCACCAACACTATGCCCAAGTGGCCCCTGGCCCATCCTATGCGACTGATTGGGCATAATGGCGAAATCAATACTCTGGTTGGTAATATCAACTGGATGATGGCGCGGCAGGCTGATCTAGCTCATCCCACTTGGGGCGATCGCTTGAACGACCTCAAGCCTTTCGTCAATTCTGAAGACAGCGACTCCGCCAACTTAGACAATGTGATGGAGTTGCTGGTGCGCTCAGGACGAAGTCTTCTGGAAGCATTGATGATTATGATTCCGGAGGCGTATCGGAACCAGCCTGACTTGAGCAAACACCCAGA
>JAKSDM010000479.1 GCA_022360135.1 Pseudanabaenales cyanobacterium
GAGCCAAACTCCGCTAGCCGAAACGGCAGCTCCCGATAAGAGCGCAGCTGGCTTTTGTAAATTTGCACATGGAACGGACAATTCATCGCCTTGAGGACAAACCCTTCTTCCTCGGAGTCCCCCATCATCGGAAAAAGGTCATCTTTGTACTTTTGCCAATGTCCCGAAAGTTTGAACAGCTCAACTCTTCCGATATGCGGAGTCACGACTGGTTGGTAACCTCGCTTCACCTGTTCTTGCTTCAAGAACTCTTCCAAGATAGACCGCAGCACTGTCCCCTTGGGGGTCCACAACGGTAGACCTGGTCCCACCTCATCCGAAAAAACAAACAGCCCCAGTTCTTTACCTAGCTTACGGTGATCTCGCCGCTTGGCTTCTTCACGACGACGCTTATATTCCTGAAGTTGCTCAGGGGTTTCCCAAGCAGTTCCATAAATCCTTTGCAGTTGAGCCTTAGTTGCATCCCCCCGCCAGTAAGCCCCAGCCACACTCTCCAGGTCAAAGGCCTTGGGGTTGAGTTCTTTAGTCGTCTCCACATGCGGTCCGGCACAGAGATCCCACCATTCATCGCCCAAATGGTAAAGGGTGATCGGAGGATTAAGGTCTTCAAGAATCTCTAGCTTATATGGCTCTTTCAGGGCTTCGATCCGCCGCTTGGCCTCCTCCCGACTTACTTCCTCCCCTACGACTGGCAAATCTCGGTTAATGATCTTGATCATCTCCTTTTTGATTGCCTTAAGATCCTTTTCTGTAAAGGGCTCTGGATGATCAAAGTCGTAGTAGAAGCCGTAGTCAATCCAAGGACCAATCGTAACCTGGGCCTTGGGGAAAAGCTTTTGTACGGCCATCGCCATGACATGGGAAAAGGTATGGCGAATCCGCTTTAGTGGTTCTGATTCGCTGGTGCGAGGCAGGTGAATTTTTTCAGGTTCGGCTGAGACAGCGGCGGTGTCTGAATTAGGCATCAGCAAGTAGAAACTTCTAGCGCAACAGGGTTAGCTTAACGGCTTGCTATCGCTATGGCCTGGGATAGCAGCTAGAAAATCAACAGATCGTCTTTGGGCCACCTCTACAGAATAGACAATGCTGAGGCGATTTTCTTCAACTAAATCTCCATCTTACTGAGTCTACAAGCAGTAAAACGACGAGATTATGTCATACTAAAATGGCAACTCGTGTAAATCTGCACCCTTAACTTTATTGACCCCTTCATTGCTACAGCCCAACTAGGTAGGCTAACCTCCTAACTCTCTGTAGAAACGCCTAAAAAAATATGGGCGCAATGATGGAATCTTTCAAGCTATGCTATGCTTAATCACTGAATACAACTTCTCTGGCATCACTAAGAGCCTCGAAATTGGGTGCAATTAGATTTTGAGAAGTTTTCGGGCAGTATTTGCAAAAACTTAATTATGTCTGAAAGTATGCTCAACCAGCAGGTTCTTCACCCAATGGTAAAACTTCAACGTCAGGTGCAATCTCTTGTTTCCTCAAAGCTGATAAAGCCAACCGACCGGATCTGGAAAATTGCTTTTCTGTTTGGGGACGAATGGCCTTACTGGAAAAAGGAGTTGGAAGATTTTGAATTTTCCATGCAAGATCCAATCAGTGATCTGCTGGCTGTAGAGACTTGGGAAGAAGCCTTTGAAGACTAATCCAGAGACTAATCCAGAAAACTATCCAACTGCCTACTGAGAGGGTTTTATTTTTTCTAGATTAGGCCTCACTCTGATTCGAGCAGCAATGGCCGTGATGTTATCGTGGCCATTGATTTCATTGGCTAACTCAATTAGCTTTGAAACGCCCTCTTCGAGAATGAATCGGGAGCCTAGAAGGGGTTCTACATGGCTATCACAGTAGGTTTCTAGTAGTCCATTATCGCTTAGCCCATCGGAGCAAAGAATCAATAAGGTATCTTCACTCAAATCTAGAAAACTAATGCTGGGTTTGATTTCGGTTTGATTGCGCGGACCGAGCGCTTGCGTCAGTTGGTAGGCATCTGGGCGAGCGTAGGCGATCGCAGGCTCAACCCCTCGCTGGATTTCGCGCTGCCCGACTTCGTGATCAACGGTTACCTGCTGTAACCCTAAGCGTCGACTGAACCGATACAGGCGGCTATCCCCTACATGAGCCACAATCACACGGGTATCTTGAAACAGCGCCATGACGAGTGTGGTACCCATGCGACCGCTGCCTGAGCGATCATCTTGTTGATTGATTTCATAGATAGCCTGGTTGGCTAAACCAATCGCCTCGCGAATACTGTCCTCGCTGGGGAGCTGGTCTTGCCAATGTTGCTTGAAATAAGCTTGTAGGGTTTTAGCCGCTAGGGCGCTAGCGATTTCTCCTTCAGCATGCCCCCCCATCCCATCACAGAGAATGTAGAGGCCCCGAGCATTCAGGGTTTGTCCCTCTGGACTTTCCTGCCGCTTGAGTTCGGTCAGGATGCAAAAGGTATCCTCATTGTGATCGCGTTGACGGCCAATGTGAGTGCGGCCTTCCTCCTCTAAACCCACCAGCTTCATGGGTAAAACCATCGTGGGCAAATCCGTCGCATTGCCGCTATCAATAGTCTCTTCATCCAACTCATCAAAATCCAGCTGGGATAATTCAGCCTCATAGTCAATTTCATGACTTCTTCCTTGATCAGGGAGGATGAAGGCAAGCTCAGAGACTGGACTGTTTAAAGAGCTCTCTGCAGGAATTGAGGAAACGGTTTCGCTAACAGTCGCGGTGGCGGCGGGATTGCAATCCTTATCCGCTATTGCACTGTCTATATCGCCAAACTGTAAACCATCTGCTATCTTCGCCAGACACGATTGGACCTCCTCAATCGTATTAATTTCCTGATTCCCTAGGCGATTCGCCAAAGTGATTAAAGCTTCCAAAGGTAAGTCCTGAGATTGCTGGAGTAAGGATTGCCAGAAAAGACCTAAATCCTTAAGGCTATAGGTTGAGCCCGAGGGTTGAAAATAAAGTCGACGAAGGCAAAGAATATGATCTTCATCCACTCTTAGATTCTCTAAATTAATCAGGCTGATTTGGCCCTCCCAAACTGCCAGAGCCTCCCATAGCTCAGTCATTTCATACAGCCAGTGCACTTGCTGCAA
>JAKSDM010001655.1 GCA_022360135.1 Pseudanabaenales cyanobacterium
GACTGAAATGAGTCAGTCAGTTGGGTATCATCTTAAGCTGGAAAGTTCTATCTGAGCAAGAATTTAGGAGGCAGGAGTCAGAATGTGGAAAGGAGGCGGGAGTCAGAATTCTGGAGTTAGAATCGTTTTCTCCTGGCTCCTGGATGCCTAGAAAATCAATTCAAATAATTCCCTCCCGACTTCTGGCTCCTGGATTCTGGATTCTAGATTCTGAGTTCTATTCCCAGGGAAAATTTGCCGCTTTAAATTGACACCCATTGATACCCAGTCAGACCTCCAGGCTGAAGCTAATCAGCGGTGATATTCAGATCACTGCTGTCGAGATCGCCCACTGAAACATCTAATACCAACTTGATTTGAAGCTGAGCATAATAAATCTTTGTCCGGCAAGGTTTTCAGCGGATCTATCTGCTCACCTTTATATCGTTTTGGTATAAGGTTCGTAAGAATAATGCGATAATGGCTGCGATCGCCAAATGGGTTATTTAAAATGGCCTTCTACCTCCTGTCAATTAAGCAGTCTCTCAGGTTCACCACGGACAATTTAAAATTCGGAATTTATGAATTAATTCTAGAATCCGCCTTGAAAACTTTAAACTCTTAAAAAGTAGAGGGAGGTAATATTTTCACAACTCGTACTCAGCGAAAGGGTGTATTTATGGAATTAGCCACAACGCTCAAAGGCCAATCAATTCAAAATCGCATTCGAGAAGTGGGCGTCAACCCGAACTATTGGTATCCGGTTGAATGGGCCAACCAAGTGCAGTCCGGTGAGATTAAGCCAGTGATGATTTGGCGACGGGCGATCGCCCTTTATCGTGATACTCAAGGAGATCTCCATGCGCTGGAAGACGCCTGCCCTCATAAAGGCGTTGAATTGCACAAGGGCCAAGTTCAAGGACCCAATCTCGCCTGCCCCTATCATGGTTGGGAGTTTAATGGAGCCGGAGACTGTGTCAATATCCCCTATTTCCCCAAAGACCAAAAACTCCCTTGCGCTAGAGCCCGCAGCTATCCTGTTCAAGAAAAGTATGGCATCATCTGGATTTTCCCTGGAGAGTCGAACTTAGCCAATAGTCGCCAGCCACCTATGGTTCCAGAGTATGATCATCCGGATTGGTTTATGGTGCGCATTCCAGGTCGCTTTCAGGCTCATTTTTCCATTTGTAATGAAAACGCCATGGACGTATTCCATGGTTTCTTGCACAAAGAGCTGCAAGGCTGGTTTGATCCAGCTCTATTAAATCTTCAGCAAACAGAATCTGAGGTGTGTGCTGATTACCGGGTTTCCTATCAAGGTTGGCTGACCAAATTTATCGGTATTGGCAAACAAGGCAATGGCGTCACCACCCGCACTGTCTCAATTCGCTACCAATATCCGCATTATCACAGTTCGCTTGAAGAGGTCTCCTCACTCTATCTGATGCGATCCCCAATAGAGCCCGCCCTAACCCGCTCCTTCTCCCTGATGTTTCTGAGGCTGCCCTTACCGAAATGGCTGCTTAAGGGACCGCTGCAGCCGCTAATTGAAAAACTCATCCTAGATCACATATTCCTGAAGTTTCTGCACCAGGATGTCGAGATGATGGAGAGTGAGCAGCGCAACTATCTGGCTAATCCTGATCGACAGTATGTTGAAGTCAACCCAGCCATTATCGCGCTTCAACGAGTTATTATCGGGCAATATGAAAAGTTTATGCAACAATCTAGACAACCATCAAATCAGACCAATGGCGGCTATAAGGCGTCATTTCCTCTGGCTGAGATGGTTACATCAGATTGATGCATGGTTAGCATAGTCAGTTTGCAAGCTGCGTGTGCGCAGTGCTAGGCGGCTATTTAGGAGTAGGTGCGAGGAGTTAATACAGTGGACGTTGTAGACGAGTACATGCAAGGTCTCTACAATAGTGGCCTCTATCCAGACAGATACATCTGTCATCACAAACAAGGAAACTGGGTTGAGATTGAAGCCTATGATACGGGTAAGCGATATAAGCTTCTGACTTTCTGTACGAATGACGTTTTGGGTCTGGTTCAGTCAGATGCGGTTAGACAGGCCGCGATTGACGCGATTTATCAGTACGGAACCTCTAACAGCTCTTGTTCTGCTTTGAGTGGTCGAATTGACTTACATCGACAGCTTGAGCAGGAAATTTCAGCTTTTAAGCATTTACCTCACACCCATTTATTTCTGAATGCCTGGATGGCGCTACAGGCATTGATGGACGCCTTTTGCCATCTGGCGATTCCGATTCCTGGGTTTCGGAATACGCGGGAGACTTTAATCTTGACTGATGTGCTCAACCATGGTTGTATCATCTCCGCCATCGCCAATGCGGGCAATCGTTCCGGCAAGATGTTTAGCCATAGTCCAGATGTCCGAGTGAAGGCGTATCGCCACTGCGATGTCAATGACTTGAGCCGTAAACTCCGTCGCTACGCCCAACCCGATAGTCGGATTTTGGTCATTTCCGATGCAGTCTTTTCCATGGACGGCGATATTGCTCCCTTGCCCGATATGCTGGATGTATTGGAGAATTATCCCGGCAGTGTGATTGTGATGGATGAAGCCCACGCCAGCGGAGCCATTGGGGCAAATGGAAGGGGAATCTATGAACACTTCAGTGTTTCGCCTCAGCAGGTATTGGACCGGGGTATTTCACCGTTGATTATGACTACCTTCTCCAAGTTTGCGGCGTCAGCGGGGGCCGCAATTAGCAGTTACTCTCGCGGCCTTATAGACCTGCTAGAGGTATCGCCAACGTCCATCGGCACCATTTCCCTGCCGCCGCCGACCACTGCGGCGGCATTGGAAAGC
>JAKSDM010000980.1 GCA_022360135.1 Pseudanabaenales cyanobacterium
GACTCTATTTTTCTACCAGGAGAGTACAGGACTAAAGAATAAAGTCCCAGTAGGAAGAAGGGGGATGGGGGAGATGGGGAGGCAGGGGAGGGCAGGGAGCGCCGGGGTAGGGAGATAGGGAGCAGGGAATAGGGAACAGGGGACAGGCCATTCCTGATGACCCAATCCAAAATCTAAAATCCAAAATCTAAAATCCTCTCAGGGTAGATGGGTGGATGGGATGTTATTTAGCCGCAGTTCCCTTACTTGTTCTTGGTTATTGATTCTGGGTTATTGGGGTTTGTGGTGGGGAGCTTTGGGGTTTGAGTTCTGGGTTATTGGTTATTGGTGAGGTTGAAAGGGGGAAATTGTGGTTAAGGGATTTAAAGAGTTAGAGGTGTATCAGTTAGCTGAGGAGTGGTCAGATGAAATTTGGGGAATTGTGGTTATTACATTTACCGCCACACCATTCTGTAACCCTTCCGAACCTCGAACGGCAATGGATTGTCCATCTTGTAGCTGATCGGAGAAAATTGAAACAGTTTCGCCCATATCGGCGACTAGCTCCACTTCAATTTCTTGAGCTTGTTCGTCATTCACGGCAAACACGATCCACGCGCCAGCTCGTTGCACCAAAGCGTCACGAGAAACGAGCAATCCAGGCGTGTCACTCGTCAGCTCTAGCGCGCCTTGGATGGCCATGCCGGGTAGCAAACCAGCCGGTGGGCTCTCTAGCTGGAGTCGCACTTGCTTTCGACGAGAAGCTTCATCCGCAGTGGGAATGACGCCTACAATGGTGGCTTGCCCCTGCCAGTCTGGAAGGGCGCGGGCGGTCAGGTTCACTGTTAGTCCGGGGGGGACTTGGCCAGCAAGCGCTTCAGGGATTTCGAGAAAAACATCCAGATCCGAGCGATTGACCAAAGCCAAAATTGGATCCCCGGCTTCTATGTAATCGCCAACATTGGCGACCCGAGCCTCCACATCGCCATCCGTGGTTGCTTGGATGCGTGTACGGCTAAGTGCAAGCTGAGTTTGATCGACGGCAGCCTGATTAGCCGCCACAATCGCCTGCTGGGCGGCGATTTCCTCGACTCTAGGGCCTGCAGTGGCTTCAGCCAAAGCGGCGGCGGCTTCTAATCTCGAAGCCTGGGCATCGTCAACGGCGGCTCTGGCTTCAATCAGCGATCGCTCAGCCAGAGCGCCTACACTCACCAATTCCTCCGTTCGCTGCAGATTGTCTCGGGCTTCTTCTTCTCTAGCCTGAGCTGACTGCAATAGCGCCCGGCGCTGCTCAATAATCTCGGGACGCGTGCCAACTTCTAGCTCAGCTAGGATGCTGCGCTCAGAGGCCAGATTAGCCTGGGCTTGGGAAAGGGCTAGCCGCTGGTCAGCATCATCGAGCACTGCAATCGTGGCGCCTGCGCTGACAGCGTCTCCAGGCTCAACCAAAATTTGCTGTACGACTCCTGACGTTTGCGATCGCACGGTCGCACTCGTTCGCGCCTCGACTTGACCGATGAGGTCAACCGACCGGACGCCCTCTCCCGCAGTTAATCTCGTGACCTCGACTGGACGCGGCAGCGGCTCTTGAACGATGATCTCTGAGGCGATCACTTCACCGCTTCCCCGATTAACGGACCAAACAAATCCACCCCCAGCCACGACACCTATCACCAACCACGGGAGCCAGTGATACCGCCAATAACGACCCCTTTCACACTTCGCAGGACAGTCTAACGTCGCTGAATCCAAGTCGGGAGAAATCATAGAATACCTCTGGTGAACATGGCGCGGTAGGTGTGAGCTCAACGCTTCTAAACCTTGCTATGCAGTGTTGCAGAGAAATCTCACAGAAAGATGATAGTCAACGCTAGCTTGGGTATGCCCCCGACTTTGTATTTCGTGGGTGCTATCACATTTTTGTTATGTTCTTCTGTGACAATCTTCATAAGAGGATTAGAGCATCAAATCTTCATCCAAAAGCCAGCTAATGGGTGGTTTCTCTCAAATAGAAGGTAAAATCTCTCACTTGTTCGTTAAGTCGGTAGGCAGCATGAATTACGGAACAAAGATGTTGAAACAACCTGTTCGCAGTCACCCAGGCTGTAAATCTTATTACACAGGTACTTATCTGACCCTTACTAGGAGGTCTGCTGCGCTATGTATCAAAAAACTGTTAACACTTGAGCCCTTTCAGCTGCTCCCTAGAGAGCAGCTGGAATGGGCCTGCGATCGCGCCGATGATCTTGAACTTCCAGCCGGAACGCTGTTGATGGAGGAAGGGGTAGACCCTAATGCCTTTTTCATCCTGCTGAAGGGGCGAGTCAGCATGACCCGACAGAGCGAAGGGGCTGAAATGCCCATTGGACAGCATGAAGCTCCCGCTTTCTTTGGTGAAATCCCGGTGCTCACAGGTAGCCCAATGCCAATCTCTATACGCACCCTAACTGACTGCTATCTCTACAAAATTAACAGTGACGACTTTCTCACACTGCTACATGAATGCCGCGACTTTGAGCGCAGTATCTTTCAAGAGGTGGCTCGTCGACTGCGGGGACTAGAATCCTTCATTCGGAATCGGGAAAAGATGGCCGCCTTGGGCACGCTCTCGGCGGGACTCGCCCATGAACTCAACAACCCTGCCGCCGCTCTGGTGAGAGCGCTGCGGGATATAGCGCCCGCCATTCGCGAGCTGGAGCGGATGAATTTGACCTATGGGCAGCGGAATGTTGAGCCCGAACATACCCAGGATTGGTTGGATCGCATTATCCGTAATCGTCATCAAGGCGTCATAACCGTGACTTCTGAGCCAGGTAGAACCTGTTGTACAGTCTGTTTACCCATTCCCCCTAAAAACTGATCAACTCACTTGTTGAGCAAACATTTTTCATTTCTGCGTTTGAAACACTTTCTATTTTTATCCAGAGAAAAACCATAAATCATCCAATTAGTAATGCCTCCATCGTTTAACCCAAATAGTCCAATAGGAGAATGAACGATGTTTCCAATAGTTCGAAAACTGCCTACAACAATGAATGTCTACCACCTCTTTGCAGTAGGGAGTGCGATCGCACTTTTGGGAGTGTTTGGATGTACGACTCAAGCTCAACCCGAATCTGCCACTTCGCCTCAGACTGAATCTGCCACTGCAACCCAGACTGAAGAGACTGCCGCTCTGTTCAATCCTCCCATCACTGCCCAGGCCGAGAGGTCGGATGTCAAAACCAATCCAGACTTCCAGAATATCACCGTATTGGAAAACCTGGAGCATCCATGGGGGCTTGTCTGGCTGCCAAATGGTTCAATGCTCATTACCGAGCGACCAGGGCGATTGCGGATTGCTCGAGATGGCGTGCTGGATCCAACCCCGATTCCGGGGGCGCCTGAAGTTTTCGCCGAGAACCAGGGGGGCTTACTAGATATCGCATTGCATCCCCGCTTTGAAGAAAACCGCCTAGTTTACTTTACCTATTCCCACGGGACAAATTCAGCCAACCGCACCCGCATCGCCCGAGCTACCTTTGATGGCGGCGCCCTGAGCGATTGGCGGGTCATTTTTGAAGTTTCCCAAACAAAAAATAGAGGACAGCACTTCGGTTCCCGTCTAGTGTGGTTGCCTGACGGCACGCTGCTAGCGTCCATCGGTGATGGAGGCAACCCTCCTGTTGAACTTGAGGGCGAATTCATCCGCCAACAAGCGCAGAACCTCAGCAGTCATCTCGGTAAGGTTATCCGGATAAATGACGACGGCTCTATCCCGTCCGACAACCCTTTTGCCAATGATGCCGAGGCGGCGCCGGAAGTATGGAGCTATGGGCATCGAAACATCCAAGGACTCGCCTTTGATTCGACCACGAATCAGGTTTGGGCTACTGAGCATGGCTCTCGAGGAGGCGACGAGGTGAATCTGGTTGAGGCGGGTGAAAACTATGGCTGGCCAATAGTGACCCATAGTCGGGAATATTCTGGGGGGCTGATTTCCCCGGAAAAATCACTTCCGGGCATGGTAGACCCTAAAGTGGTATGGACACCGTCAATCGCCCCATCTGGGCTGGCTGTCTACACGGGGGCTGCCTTTCCCGAGTGGCGAGGCAACCTGTTTGCCGGTGGATTAGTTTCTCGAGATATTCGCCGCATCGAGTTAGACGAATCGGGCAATGTGGTGAATGAGGAGTCTATCGCAATCGGTCAGCGAGTGCGGGATGTACGACAAGGTCCAGATGGCCTGCTATATGTGCTGACCGATGCATCGAATGGGCGACTCATCCGTCTTGAACCCTTTGAAGGCTAACCAGTATAAAGGGAAAAAAACACTCTAATCAACGTTTTTGAAGGACGGGGAAACCATCAACAATTATCGGTTCTGTGGGCGACTGGATTGAAGGTATCCACTGGGTTGGGATCAACAGTCGCTGCATTAGCTACAAACCTGGAATTAATCCAAGACTGGCTAAGTAGGTAGGCAAAATTAATTACAAAGTCGATACGCAGTAACCACAGAATGTCATGTCGAGTGGAGCGAAGCAGAATCGAGACATCTCAGACTTTAGTGGGAGATTGAGATTCCTCGCTAAGCTCGGAATGACAATTGGTCTCATTGAAATTTTCAATGCACAGGTACTTATATGGATTTATTTTGGAGGTCGATATGGTGAGAAACGCCAGCGCCGGTGACTTGAAGGAGGGCTACGAAACCTTCCAGCAAGAGTCTTTGCATCTGAATCCAGCGTATCACCCTGAGACCTTCAATACCACCAGCAAAGCCCTGGACCGACTGATGAATTATCAAGACCGATTACTATACAGCATGCAATATTTCCATGGAACCTGGCAATCAGCTCGCCTGCAATTGAGAGCGATGGCCTTAATTTGGAACTTTCACCCTTATGGACGAAGAACTCGAAGCAAGACCCCAGACCGGTCTTCTCCATTTCAGGATCTGAATGGGTTCTCGTACCACGAAAATTGGCTCAGGAACTTGCTCATTGCCGGTTCCATGAATGGCTACTGACAAGGCTTTCAAGCTCTCCACAAAATCCATCAGAACCAGCCACATTTAAGCAACTCTCAATCATCGCCCCAATAGCCTCCCTACCTGGATGTCGACATCCAGCATTAAGGGTTTGATCATTCCCTCAGTAAGGTCGGCTACGGAATTGTAAAGGCTTTCCTCTGGCGATCGATGGACGACTAATCGGCTAGACTGTAAATCCAGCACCCAATAGTCTTGTATCCCAGCCCTAGCGTAGATGGCCATCTTATCCTTAAGTTCCCTCTCTGGCCTTGATTCGGCGACTTCTACTAAAAGCAGGATGTCCTCTGGCCCAGGATGTCTCAAGGCGTATTCTTCCCCTAATGGCTTCACTACAGCAATGTCAGGATTGCGCTCAGTTGCAGACAAAGTAATGGGGGCATTGAATCGGACTAACGCCTGCTCTCCCACTAATTTCTCAATATATCTAGCGGCTTGATCTCCCCGATACCAATGAATAGGCTTTTCTGGACTCACCGGGGTGATCACTCCTTCTAAAAGTTCAACATTCCAGTCAGTAATGACGCCCGTTGCGATCGCGTCATGATAGCGCTCTAGAGTCCACTTGGCGGAGTCTGGTTTTATAGACTTCGGTTTTGCTTGGGTCATCAGGCGCCATCTCCCTACCAATACAGTCTCCCTACCCATACTAAGTATATTCGGTGCTGAAAGAGCCCCCCCCTTTCCAGCATATGTTCCTTGAACTTCAAAAGTCATGGGCTACGCTTGAGACTCTACTCTACTCAAGCTCCAAATCAGGCCGCCGCTGCACCGACCCTCCTTGCCCTTGCGTCCTGCCCCCCACCTTCTGCATCGCCGTCAACACCGTGGAGCGCACATACTGACTCATCGGAGCCAACGGCGTCTTCCGGTGTAGTTCTATCGTCGCTACACGAACACAGGTAGGAAAGCTGAAAGAGCCCATGACGAGGATTGAACTCGTGACCTCACCCTTACCAAGGGTGTGCTCTACCACTGAGCTACATGGGCAAAACAGTTATGAGAATGAAAATTCCAAGTGTTAAGCTCCAGCTTCAAAAATCTAGACATTCAAAACTTAGAACTCATTACTCAAAACTCTATTCGTGACTTTATTCGTGGTGGGCCGGGCTGGATTCGAACCAGCGTAGGCATAGCCAGCGGATTTACAGTCCGCCCCCATTAACCACTCGGGCACCGACCCGCCCATCCACGATTTAAGATCCTAACACAGATAGGAGAGGAGATTTTGGATTTTAGATTTTGGATTTTAGATTTTGGATTTTAGATTTCCTCTCTCCCCCTCTCTCTCTTCCCCTCTTCCTGTTTCCCAATCCCTCTCCTCTCTTTAATGTTCATGCCTCTCATAGGCGGCTACAATTCTCTGCACTAGCGGATGACGAACGACATCCGCTTTGGTGAGTTTGCAGAAGGCGATGCCTTCAACTGCTTCCAGAATCTTTTGAGCCACTATCAAGCCAGATTTTTGATTTAACCCCAGGTCAGTCTGGGTGGTGTCTCCAGTGACCACCATACGGGCCTTAAAACCCAGACGAGTCAGGACCATTTTCATTTGAGCTGGGGTGGTGTTCTGGGCTTCGTCCAAAATCACAAACGCATTGTTGAGCGTTCTGCCTCGCATATAGGCCAGCGGAGCTACTTCAATCACGCCCCGTTCCATTAGACCTGGCAGTTTTTCTGGATCTATGAGTTCGTGCAGGGCGTCATAAAGGGGACGTAAGTAAGGATTCACCTTTTGCTGCAAGTCCCCTGGCAAGAAACCCAACTTCTCACCTGCTTCCACGGCAGGGCGGGTGAGAATTAGCCTTTCGAATTCATCATTGAGTAACGCTTGCACAGCCACCATAGCAGCCAGGAAAGTCTTACCCGTACCTGCTGGCCCCGAGCAGAAAATTAGGTCATAGGAGCGCAATGCCTGAATATAGCGTCGCTGCCGAAATGTTTTGGCGCGAATAATTTCTCCTCGACGGGTGCGGGCGATAACGTCATGCTGCAAATATTGGAGTTCTTCCAATTGGCGAGTATTCAAAGCATGGCGGGCCGTCATAATATCCGCGCTAGATAAGCTTTGCCCCTTACTCCAAAGGGGCTCTAGCGCCTGGACTAAACGTTGGGACAAATCAACCTGGTTTTCTGTGCCGCAGAGCATGAGTTCTTGTCCCCTGAGCACCACAGTCGCTCCCGTCTGCTGGGCGATCAGCTTCAGGTTATCTTCTTGATAACCGGCTAGCGCGATCGCGCCATCAGAGCTCGGTATCTCGAGCGTTACGGTTTTTTTCATGCCAACTCTGGCTG
This sequence comes from Pseudanabaenales cyanobacterium, assembly GCA_022360135.1. Taxonomy (GTDB): domain Bacteria; phylum Cyanobacteriota; class Cyanobacteriia; order Phormidesmidales; family Phormidesmidaceae; genus JAKSDM01. Next base: position 7,307 of record JAKSDM010000980.1, read on the forward strand.
GATCAATCTCCTACTAATTTTTGCGCAGCTTAGCCGTGGGACGGGGCTTATGCCGAGGAGTTCGATGACCGCCTCCTTTGTCAGCAGTATGCTCCAAAGACGACTCTCCGTAGACATCTAAGTGGGCGGTGCGCCCAGAGAGCTTAGCTGTGGCTACAACCACTGTCCGAATCGCTTGAATGTTACGCCCGCCTCGCCCAAAGACACGTCCTCTGTCTTCACCCTTAAAAGCGATACGGATCCAAACCCTGGTCCTGCCAGACAAGAATTCACAGTCTATGCTGAGAGACTCCGGTGATTCTAAAAAGGGTTCAACTAAAAACCGTACTAGCCCAACAAAATCTGGATGAGTTGATAGCTTAGCAGGGGAATGGCCTGGATCAGGTACTGAGTTGCTCAAAGACATTGGCTTTCTCTAGGATGCGCTGCACGGTTTTAGTAGGCTGAGCGCCCTCTTTCAGACGTTTTACAATCGCAGGGACTTCCAGGCGAGTTTCATCCGTGCGGGGGTTATAAAAACCCAGCTCTTCCAAAGGACGTCCGTCTCGGCGGGCATCGCTATTCATAGCCACAATGCGATAACTGACTTCACGCTTCTTGCCGTAACGCTTCAACCGAATTTTGATCATATATTTGAATAGTTCTCGTGTTCTAGTTCGCCCGCTTAAATCTGTTAAGAGCACTCCAATGAAACGATTCCATTCCATGAAATACTCAAGGCGCAAAGACAATCCACAACTCAACTTATGGTTTGGAGCTATGGATTACGCTATACATCACATACATAGAATAATCCATTATATCACTTTATCTCTCATCTCTAGGATGACTTGGGTGATAGCGCACTATCGTCTTTGCACCTTGAGCCTTTAGCTGTAGATTCTAGTCTTCGTGATCTTCAAAGGGATCGCTCAGTTCCTTAGAAGGAGGGCCAAACGCTGTATAAATAGAGAGACCTGTAAACGCCACGACGATTGCAGCCATTGAAACGATAAGAATTGTTGTAGATTGCATGGATATTTTTGCTTTGAGTAACGTACTCATCTACTATAATATTACAGATTATTAATAGTATAGAAGCTTAACACAGGTAACCCATGGCACAAAAGACTTGGTTGGGAGATCTCCTAAGACCCCTCAATACTGAGTATGGTAAGGTCGTTCCTGGCTGGGGAACGACTCCACTGATGGCGACTTTAATGGTCCTTATCTTTCTATTTCTGCTGATTATCTTGCAGATTTACAATTCCTCTGTGTTGATGCAAGGCTTTAGCCTGAAGTAGGGGTAATCATAAACGCTAATCCAGATTTAGCCGGTTTAAGATAATGATTTTTGATCGGGGTTTGTGAGGTGAACGCCTATTTGGGCTGGTTCACTGCACTGACCCCTTTTGTTGTTAACTGAGTCCCTTGCTGACAATTTTCCGATGGCGAGCCAAAATGGTTCTAGGCAGGGGGACGCCTTGAGCTTTTTTGTTGAGATTATTTGTAACGTGTGATCGCAGGAGGAAGCCTGATGAACGTTTTTGGCGTTGGTCTACCCGAAATGATTTTGATCATGGTGTTGGCGCTACTGGTATTTGGGCCCAAGAAATTACCTGAGATTGGCCGCAGTCTGGGTAAGGCAATTCGAGGATTTCAGGAAGCCTCTAAGGAATTCGAGACAGAATTCAAACGAGAAGCTGAGCGCATTGAGAAGACCGTTGCTGAACCTATGAAGGCTTCTCTAGAAAACCCTACTCAGAAGATTCTCGCCCCCCAAGCTGAACCTTCGGAAGTGGAGTCTGAAGTTGCGGCAGAAGAAACAGCGCCCCATGTCTAGCACTCCTTCTGATCCGCCAAAATGATCGCTATGCTCTCGTCTTCCAAATTGGTGATTCCTCGCTTGATTGTGGGGTTGGGCAATCCTGGAGCCAAATATAGTAATACCCGGCACAACATTGGGTTTGATGTGGTCGACGCTCTGGCTAAGGTCTGGCGGACGTCCCTCTCTGAAAACCGGAAGTTTCAAGGACAATATGGTGAAGTTCTGAGTCCTGCAGGCGGAAAGATCTACCTGCTCAAGCCGTTGACCTTTATGAATCGATCCGGACAGTCAGTCAGAGCAGTGGTTGATTGGTTTAAGCTGCCGCCAGAATCGATATTGATCATCTATGATGATATGGATTTACCGATTGGCCGAATCCGACTGCGTTTGAGCGGATCAGCCGGAGGGCATAATGGGATGAAGTCGATCATTTCCCACCTGGGAACACAGGCGTTTCCTCGCTTACGGGTGGGGATTGGGGCTACTGATAAGCCTGACGGCGATCGTAACGGCGCTGTAGTCGCCCATGTATTAGGGCGATTTTCTCCTGAGGCCAATCAGCGTATCTCAGCTGTCCTATCAATCACGGTAGAGGCGATAGAACTGACTCTGAGACAAGGGTTTGATAAGGCAATGAGTCTCTACAATGGGCGAACTGTAGAAACTCAAGAGTCGGGCAGCCAATAGTAGGGGTAGGAATCCGCTATTTTTAGAGCACAACAAGCTAATTAATGCTAGGCTTAATTTTATAAGGGGTAAGTTCTAAGGGAGAATAGGTTGCTAAGTTGTTACTTTACTGACTAAGGTTAAATCTAAAAGTTATCTGTTTGCTAGTAAAACTAGCAATTCTATCATAACCTCCCAGCAGAATTTCTACGCTTGAGTATATCTTTATGGAGTCAGGCGCATTTTCCATGGTGCCTATCACTTTTGGTAGGAGCCTTGTACGATTCCATCAGTGTATATTGTCCATAATGTTTGAGAGTAACAAATAGATCATAACCTGTTTTGGTAATGCATGCAATACAGAATATGCCATACGGATTATGATGCGATTCTA
>JAKSDM010001643.1 GCA_022360135.1 Pseudanabaenales cyanobacterium
AAACCGCAAGCTTTGGCGGCCAATTTAGAAGTGTTCACCGATCTGGACAATCTTGGCAGGATTGCCCGCTACGTTAAGACAGGGGCGTTTCCATGGGAGGAGTAACTGCGGCGCCGGAATCGGTTGTAGATGTCCAGGAAGTGGAGCCCCACATTGTCCAGGTGACCATGTGCGACCGGGTGCACAAGAATACCTTCACCCACCAGATGAGTCGGGAACTCATTCTCGCCTTTCAGAGCATCGCGGCGAACGACACGCTCAAGGCCGTGATCCTTACTGGATTCGATAGCTATTTCGCCACTGGCGGCACGCAAGCTGATTTACTGGCCCTGCAGGAAGGGAAAGGTAGATTCTCAGACAACAATATTTATGGCCTCGCCCTCGAGTGTAAGATTCCGGTGATTTCGGCTATGCAGGGGCATGGCATTGGCGGCGGATTTGTGATGGGCTTGTTTGCCGATTTTGTGATCTTGAGCTGGGAGAGTATCTACACGACCAATTTCATGAAATATGGATTCACGCCGGGAATGGGGGCCACAATGATCGTACCGTACAAATTGGGCCCCGTTCTGGGCGCGGAAATGTTGCTTCAGGCCCGTCGTTACCGTGGGGCGGAATTGCAGGGGCGAGGCGTTGCCTTTCCGGTTTATCCACGGGCTGAGGTTATGAATCAGGCCTTGGATATTGCTCGGGACCTGGCGCGGACGCCTCGGGTTTCCCTGATTACGCTGAAGGATCATCTTGTGCGGCCGCTGCGGGAGGATCTTCCCCGGTTCATTGAACAAGAGGTGGCCATGCATGGCGTCACCTTCCACCAGGAAGAGGTTAGAGATAACATCCGGTCTTTATTCGGTAAGTGACATCATCTGACTTATGAATGATCTACTCACAAGGAAGCTGAGCGTTGAAGCAGCCGCATCGCTCGATAAATGCCCGACCATTGCCCGACCGCTCGGCAAAATGGAACGTTCCGCCTGGATCTTTGACCAAGCGAGTCCATTCAACATTGGTGCAGCCGTGGATATTCATGGCGATGTGACTGAGAACGCTTTAGGGCAGGTTCTTCGTTGGTGTCAGGCGCGGTATCCGCTGCTTCGAAGTGTCCTACGCCAGGAACGGAAGAAGCTGTACTTCGCCTGTTTTGAGCCAGCGGCAGCTCCGGTGATCCCACTCGAGACTTGTTCGGGCGCCGAGGAGGATCGCGATCGGATCGCCACTGAGGAATTGCGCAGGCCATTTGACGGCTGTCGTGAGTTGATGATCCGGGTGAAGCTAGTAAGATTCTCCGAGGATCGCTGCTCCCTGTTCGTAACCTTTCAGCACTTAATAGGCGATGGCTTTTCCCTTGCGAACCTGTTGGTGGACATCGTCAATTTGCTGGGCGTAGTCTCCACCGGCGAAAGCTTGCCGCCGCCTGAACCGCTGCCCTTTCCGCCAATGCTTGAAGATGGCGTCGCCTTCCGGTTCAAGGGGCTTAAAGGCCTGTTTCAAATGGTAGGCTGCCAATCGAAGGTAACGGGTCAAATGAAGCAGCTCGGCGATATGCCAGCGCCGCTGCGCAATCATGCAGATGCGCCGTTCGATCAGCGGCTACCAATCATCGAGACGTTCACTTTCGACGTATTGGAAACAGCAGCCCTGATCAAACGCGCCAAGCAGGAACAGGTGACCCTTTATGCGCTGCTCATCGCTATCGCCATGGATGTCATTCACCCGTTCCTGGCTGAGAGCCCGAAAAAAAAAATTACGGCCGATCGGGTCATCATCATGCCCATCCCGACCAATCTACGTCCTTTCCTGTCCATTCCCGCCAAGACTGATTTTGGATTGTTCGCGTCTACCGTGGACGTGGTCCGCAAGCTGACGGAGGAGAATGACATCCCGGAGATGGCCAGGGAAATCAGGTTCGAAATCAAGTCATTCATGAAGAAGGACTCAGCTCGTTTGTTTGTGATGCCGACGATTGCGGCCATTATGGACTGG
>JAKSDM010000254.1 GCA_022360135.1 Pseudanabaenales cyanobacterium
CACCTCACCATAGTCCTGCAAAATCCAACTGCCCTCCAATTGTCCTTCCGTTCGCAGAGGACTCCGATGCCAGTTTTCCTCAAGAGTATCCTCAATCGTACGGGCGATCGCCCGCGCCTGTACCGTTGAAAAGGCGGTCACAATGACAAAGTAATCGGCCAGGTAGGAGACATCTGCGATCCGTAAGATGGTAATGTCCGCTCCCTTGCGTTCGTCGGCTGCTTGAGCGATATCTAAAGCCAGACGTTGGGCCTCATCCAGAGTGATTCCTGAGGAGTGATGTATAGGGGAGGAGAGTCCAGTAGTGCGACCTGAAGAAGCAACTTTTAGGGGATCTGACATTAAGATTTAAGTTCCTCAATTCGACATTTTATTCAGCTTCCTCAAACTGATCTCAAACAACAGCGGTATAGGCGCTGAGGAGAGGATTTTGGGATTGATTTCGACTAGATTCAAGAAACCAGTTACGAGTCAGGATAGTACGGGGATGAATGAGACGGCGATTTTCTAGCAACTGCCTCAAAGAATATTCACAGGTATAGTCAATAGCCGCAGACAAAGATTGGTAGCTGAGTTGACGTAGCCGATTCAGCTCGGCGGTATGGCCTCGACCCGGTTCCAGGCTATCGGCCAGGAATACTACACAGCTTAGCTCATCCATCCCAGGACGCCCCAGAGTGTGGTTACGGATGGCGTCCAGGATTTGAGAATTTTGTATACCAAATGTATCCCGGGCGACGATGGCGCTCACCTCAGCATGCAGCAAATGAGGGGCGGCCTCGTCCACTGGATCTAACACTAGCCCTTCAGCCTTAGCCATCTTCAGTAATCGCTTAGGCTTAAAACATTTAGCCAGATCATGCATTAAGCCTGCTTGAGCGGCCAGTTCTGGCGCTAACCTGTGATGCTGCGCCAAGGCGATCGCCAACTGCTCAACCCGCAATATGTGCTCTATCCTCGCTATCGGAACATTTTCTTCTAACCAGCTTAAAACCCATTTACGAAGTTTTCCAGAAGACTCAGTCATATGAGACAAAATAGCGCAAGTTACCGTATTGCTATTTTACCGGACGCCGCTTTGGACAATACGCTGCTTGAGGGGAACAAGTTTAGTCTAATCAGGCCCGTCTCCGTCAAAAGTCAGCTGAGCGTCCACTGTAATGCCAATGCTTAATGAAAAAATTAATTTCTAAATAGCTTATAGATGCTGATTAGGTGATAATTCCCAAAAGTTGACTGATTTGGGAGGAACATATGGGACTCTGGCTTTTCATCGGCTTACTGATTGGCGCCGTTGTGACTTTCTTGCTGATGCAGCAGCAAGTTAGTCAACAAGCCAAGATCCTAAAGCGTACTCGAATGCGCCTTGAGCAAATGGAGCACGAGCACCAACACCGAATTAGAGACGCCACTCTGCAGTTACAAGAGGATTGTAGCAGGCGGTTAGCTGAACAAACGGGAACCTATGAAAGACAGTTAACTGAGCAAAAGGCGCGTTTACAGGCTGAGTTTAAGCGGCGGGCGGCGGCGCTTAATCCGGAATATGCAGCTCATATACAGCCCCAGGAGCCAACTCTTGAAGCATCAAAGCAGGGAGTGTCTGAGGCGGGTGAAGACGCCTCATCTACCCTCTCGACACTTCTGGCGCCACCAGAAGCGGATGCACACGCTACAGCGTTAGCGCCTCTTCAACCTTCAACAGTCTCCAAATCTGTCCCTCCTATCCCGTCCCCTTCTATTACCCTTGACTCTGCCCAGAAGCCCCTATCCCCTGGCTTCGGCGTCCCTAAGTCCCTGACTCAGAACCTTTCCTTTACGCCCCAGGGAGAGGTCCCGCTCACCCCCCTCACAGTCGCTAGCCAACAGGCTAATCCAGCTGATCGCAAACAAGTTGCAACCGCCTTAGGACAATTTGTTACGGGGAATAAGCGAGCAACTGCACAACGCTCTATCCCCATCCTTGGCAAACTGATTCAAGATCCTGAACCATCGGTTCGTCAGGCTGCGGCTGAAGCGCTCGGACAAATGAGTTCCGCCAAAGTCATTCCCCTGCTAAAGCGCGCCTTGAGGGATACTGACAATGATGTCGTGCAAATGGCCAGTATCGCCCTGAGTAAGTTCAAGGGCGCATCATCTAAGACAAGCCAATCGAAAACACGGAAAAAATTACCTAAAAACCGCTAAAGGAGAAACTCATGACTCACGTCACTATGGAGACAGATAAAGGCGTTATCCATCTAGAACTGTTTGATCAGGCAGCGCCCAAGACGGTTAAGAATTTTGTTGATCTGTCAAACAAGGGGTTTTATGACGGACTGAATTTTCACCGCGTGATTCCCAATTTTATGATTCAGGGCGGCTGTCCCAATGGAGACGGTCGTGGCGGCCCTGGTTACACCATCAAATGTGAAATCAACTCAAACAAACACCTTGCGGGTAGTCTATCTATGGCTCATGCTGGTCGAGATACTGGCGGCAGTCAGTTTTTTATTTGTCATTCTCCTCAACCTCACCTAGACGGTGTTCACACTGTCTTCGGCAAAACAGAAGATATGAACGTGGTCAACGCCATTCGTCAAGGAGATAAGATTCTGTCAGTGAAGATTGAGGAATAGGTAATGGGGTGATGGGGAATGCCCCATCACCCTATCTCTAAGTAAGAATACTCATCTCTATAACGACTTCCTCCCTTCCAGATTCCGTAGGGTTCCGCAAGGCTGACGCCTTTCACAACCAGTAAATTGAGAACAGCGATGGTTGATCTATCCAGTCATTTGACCATTACCGCTGTCTAGTTATGTATCTACATCCTATTCATCGATAGAGATTATCCCAAGCGTTAACAATCGAATATGTTCTCAATCTATATCCTTACCTACAACGAAGCACTTGACATTGCTGCTTGTATTGAATCGGCTTTACTATCAGATGATGTGATTGTGGTGGATTCCTTTAGTGGCGATCGCACCGTTGAAATTGCTCAGCAGTATCCAGTGCGGGTTGTGCAGCATACTTTTGAGAGTCATGGAAAGCAGCGGACTTGGATGCTCCAGTCAATCCCAACCCAGTATGAGTGGGTCTACATTCTGGAAGCGGATGAACGGATGACGCCTGAACTATTTCAAGAGTGCTTAGACGCCGTTCAAGCGGGTGAACATATTGGCTATTATGTGGCTGAGCGGGTAATGTTCATGAATCGATGGATTCGCCATAGCACTCAATATCCCCGCTATCAAATGAGGCTGTTCGAAAAAGATAAGGTTTGGTTCACAGACTATGGCCACACCGAGCGAGAAGTCTGCAGTGGTTCAACCGGTTTTCTCCAAGCGACCTATCCCCACTACACCTGCAGTAAGGGCTTCAGCCGTTGGATCGAAAAACATAACCGCTACTCCACTGATGAGGCTGTCGAGACCCTCAAGCAGCTCAATAATCAATCCCCTATTGATGGGTGGAAAATATTCTCTGGCCGCACTGAAGTTGAACGCCGTCGCGCCCTGAAAGATTTATCCCTGCGTCTGCCCTTTAGACCGATCATTCGTTTTCTTTATATGTATTTTTTCCTGAAGGGATGTTTGGATGGTCAAGCAGGCTTTGCCTGGTGTACGTTGCAAGCTTTTTATGAATATCTAATTCTGCTGAAGATTTGGGAGCTTAAGCAGGGGTTAACAGAGCAGTCTACCCGCCAAACGGATCGCGCGGCGGCGGCGATCGCCCAGGCTAATTCAGCAGAGACTTTACCGCCTAATCAGAAGGTCATTGTCTGAGGGACGCAACCGATTTTTCCCGGAGTCGGTCTATGAGCAGATGAATTTCTCTGTAGTAGATTGGTAGGGTGATTAAGGTTTGGATGGCTTCATTCATCTCTTCAATCAGCCTAACGCCTTTTTCTGTATCTCCTGCTCAATAGGTGATTCATGCGCCCCCGCCAAAGTCTAATCGAGCACTTTTCTGCGTTTTTGCAATTCGACGCTGACCATTTCAAAAACTGGGTTATCGAACCCCAACTTCGCCGAAGCATCCGGAATTGTTTCCAGCAACACCCTCAACCCGAAACCTCTGAAAATTTTTGGGCCCTCTACTGGCACAGAGTTTGGCAGGTTCAACCCGATAGTCTGGCTCGGGGCCACCTGGCAGCCTATGTTCAGGAAGTCTGTTATTGGGCCGCTCAAAAAATGACTGAACGCTTTGCCATGACCCAGTACGGCTTGGCAGACTGTTTTCAAATGGCGATTACTCGTCTAGATCGGGTGTTGAAGGGCTTTAACTCGGATCTAGGATGCAATTTCAAAAACTACGCCAGCGCTACCTTGAGTAGTCTGATCCGAGAAAGCCTACGCCAGCGTCGGGAAATCGATATCTGTAGTGACTGGGCCTTGCTGCGTAAACTCAGCCAGAAGCGATTAACGGAGGCTTTGCAAAACGCGGGACTTTCAGACCATGCCATCGCCAGCTACGTCCTCGCCTGGAGGTGTTTCAAAACGCTCTATACACCGCAACAAGCAACAGGCACTCGCAAACTACCCAAACCGGATCAAAATACCTGGGAGGCGATCGCCCAGCTTTACAACCGTGAAAATCAAGACCAGCTAGGCCCCCAAAGCCCATCAGCAAATCCGGAGATACTGGAAAAGCGGCTGCATAGTTGCGCCAGCACTGCCCGCGCCTATCTCTATCCCAATGTTGTTTCTATTAATACTCCCAAACCCGGACAGGAAGGCAGCGATTTTCTAGATCATCTGCCGGATGCCGCCCAAACCTCTCTACTCAATCAGATGATAGCGGAGGAGGAGGCGCAAACCCGCCAAACTCAAAAGGATCAACTCAGTTCTGTATTAAGTGAGGCTCTGGTTCAACTCGACCCCCAAGCTCAAACAATGCTTCAGCTTTACTATCAAGCCAGCTTAACTCAGCAACAAATCGCCAAGCAATTAGGTATAAAACAATATACCGTATCACGGCGATTGGTTAAAGTACGGGAAGCGCTTTTAAGGAAAATTGCTGAATGGAGCCAGCAAACACTGCATATTATGCCTAGCCTGGACGTACTGAAATATACCGGACCCATCTTAGAGGAATGGCTTGAAGCCTACTATGGGCGTCATGAACCCGTATCTCCCGAAAATGTTTCAGCTGAATAGCATCCATGGCTTCCAACTCAGTGATTTTTGACCCGACACAAATTTACCTGGAAATTGATTCAACCATTCAGAGTCAGGTCTGGCGGCAAAGCCAGACCTTCGCCACTCCCAGCAGTCGATGGAATGGATATTTGAATCAACTCTGTCTCAATACCATCCTGCCCTGGTTGCAAGAGGACTACAAACCGCAGGCCGCTGCCGCTTTAAGGTCCACCTCGTTGCCAAATGTCTGGGAATTTGTCAACGGCGCCCCCATCAGCCTGGACGCAAACCGACTGATTCTCATTCCCACCGAATCGATCGATTTGGATGAAATTCGCATTCCCCAAGAATGGGTTGATATTCCAAACTGGATGGGCGATTATTACCTGATTGTGCAAGTCAATCTGGATGATGGCTGGTTAAGGATAGCGGGATTTACCACCCATCGACGCTTAAAGGAACAGGGGCAATATGATTGGCGCGATCGCACCTACTGCCTAGAGGAGGCTAATTGGATCGCCGACCTCAATGTCCTTTGGGTCTCCCAGGCGCTTCACCCAGAAGAAGCCACTCGGATTGCAGTCCCGACTTTGGCCCCCCTATCTCTGCCTCAAGCGAACAACTTAATCCAACGGCTAGGGAATCCTGAGTTACTTACCCCGCGTCTCCATTTACCCTTCCATCAATGGGGGGCGCTGTTATCCCATGGCGGTTGGCGTCAACGTCTGGCTGAAACCCGATGGGGATTGCTTGATCAGGGCTCGGTTAGGCAATGGTTACAGATGGGGGTTTCCAATCTGGCTCACCAGGTGGGCTGGCGCCGGATGGAATTTCAATCCAGTTTATCCGCTGCTCGAGGCGACGATGAAGCGATTACGGCTATCGCATTGTCTCGGCGCCTGAGAATTGCTGGTCAGTTCTACGAACTTCGAGTTTTATCGGTGGATGGCGACGGCGCTCAGGTTTGGCGATTTGAACTACAGAACCTCACCCCTGGCGGACTCATTCCGGCAGGCTTTACGCTGCGTCTCCTGACTGAGGATTTACAATTCTTCGACGGCAATGAAGATGCCGCGGATACCGCCGTCCCACAACTCTACATCGAAGTCGCCCTAGAACCCGGCGAAGGAATTGTTTGGGAAATCGAACCAATACCTGACCAATACGACCAGGAGATCTTGAGATTTTAAGACTCCAACAGCTCTATTGTCGTTAACTTTAGCTTTGGGAAAATGGCTGAAATGATCGGCTGATCGCCGTTGTAATTTTTTGCTTGATAGGCCCCGTCGATCAGCGCCAGTACAGTCACTTGCGCTCTCTGCGAGTCAAGGATCCAATATTCAGCAATCCCCCAGACTTGATATTGCTGACGCTTCCAGTCATAATCGCGTCGATAGTTATCGCTGGTCTCGCTGCCTGGGCTAACTACTTCAGCGACCATCTGTGGGGCAGGCATACCCAAGGTGATAGCTCCATAGCCAAGCTCGGCCATTAAGGGGATATGTTCGGGCTGCAATACGATTAGGTCAGGGTAGCGGTTCTTGCGATCGTCGCCGAACGGTTCAACCTCAAGGGTAATGCTGTTAGTTCTTACCAGTCTGGGGCTAACAATTTTCTCTAAAGCCATGCCTAGCACCTTGGCAATCCAACTATTCAGTTCACTCTCGGGTGGCAATTCAATTAACTCTCCATTAGTCAGCAGCTCATAACGGCGATCGCTGCCATCGTCATAGGCTAGGAAATCCTGGAAAGTCCGCAATTTAGGTTTCGCTTGGGTCATGGAGGATTGCTGACGATACAGCCAGTGACTAATTCTATGGTAAGCGATAGTTTAAGTCAGACACTTTTCGATAGTCGCCAGCACAGATTGACTTAGGGCGTCATAGTCGTATCCCCCCTCTAGGCCAAATACAATCTGGCGGGTAACGCCCAAGCAATATTCTGTGAAAACCCCATAGTCTTCTGGTTGAAGCGATATGCTGGCCAAGGGATCGGCTTGATTGGCGTCATAACCGGCGCTGACCAATAATAAATCAGGCTGGAACTGACTCAAAAACGGGATAACTTTTTGCTCGAATGCGGGTTGGTAGTCAGCAATCGTGCTATTGGGAGGCATGGGCAGATTCAGCACATTATTATGCAAGCCTTGTTCCAAGCTGCTGCCGGTGCCGGGATAGCAGGGAAATTGATGAAGGGAGCAATAGATAATTCTAGGATTGGTTTCGACGATCGCTTGGCTGCCGTTGCCATGGTGAACATCCCAGTCGAGAATGGCGACCCGTTCCACATCCGGCTGATCCAGGGCATAGTGGGCCGCGATCGCAGCGTTGGAAAATAAGCAGAATCCCATGCCGCAATCGCGCACCGCATGGTGCCCCGGGGGGCGAGCCAGGACAAAAGCAGGCTGCCTGGTTTTCAGCACCTGATCCACCCCATCTAGCCAGGCGCTGACCGCCAACAGCGCCACTTCATAACTGCGGGTCGAAATAATCGTATCTGAATCGATGATTCCTCCCCCGGCGTCGGCCGCTTTCGCAACAGCGGCGACATATTGAGGGTTATGAATCCGTTTAATCCAAATAAGCGCGTCTCGATTCTGAGGCGGCGTTGGCGATCGCCAGTTTAGTCGCCCCGACCATGCCGTAGATTTCAGCGCCGTGGCGACGGCTGTTAAGCGGCCTGAATTTTCTGGATGATAAGAGCCAGTGTCATGCTGGAGAAATTCATCCGAATAGATCACAGGGAAGCGAAGGGACATAGGCGCAACCCTACCCTATAGGGTTAGACAACGGTATCCCTACGATACCGCTAGAACTCAGAATGGGGGAAACTGTGATATAATATTATACGCATATGAAGAAAAATTGGAGATATTCGAGCGCTAAGTTGCGTTTTACGCAAGAATCAAACGCTTAGCGACTGGATAGTAGCGATTTTGGAGTTTTTTACCATATGAGCACCCCACAAGAGCGGGTCGTTCCCACAGATCTGCGGAGTGAGATGTCTCGATCCTACCTAGAATACGCCATGAGCGTAATCGTAGGTCGGGCTTTACCGGATGCAAGAGATGGTCTCAAGCCTGTGCATCGCCGGATTCTCTACGCCATGCACGAGTTAGGTCTGACGGCGGATCGACCGTTTCGTAAATGTGCTCGTGTGGTCGGGGAAGTTTTGGGTAAATATCATCCCCATGGCGATGGCGCCGTTTATGACGCCCTGGTGCGGATGGCCCAGAACTTCTCCATGCGGGCTCCGCTGATTGATGGCCATGGCAATTTCGGCTCGGTCGATAATGACCCGCCTGCCGCCATGCGGTACACAGAATGTCGTCTGCAGTCGCTGACCAGCAACGCCTTACTGCAGGACATTGAATCGGAAACCGTTGATTTTATTGATAACTTCGATGGTTCTCAGCAAGAGCCTATTGTCCTGCCCTCTCGCATCCCTCAACTGCTGCTCAATGGGTCATCGGGGATCGCCGTTGGCATGGCGACCAATATTCCGCCCCATCACCTGGGGGAACTGATCGACGGCGTCATTGCCCTGATCCATAATCCCGAGCTGACTAGCACCCAGTTGATGGAGTACATTCCCGGTCCCGACTTCCCTACTGGAGGGCAGATTTTAGGCGCCAGCGGCATTCGGGAAGCCTATACTACGGGTCGCGGTTCTGTGACCATGCGGGGAGTCGCCGCGATTGAAACCATTGAGCAACGGGGTCGCCCTGACCGGGAAGCGATTATTATTACCGAATTGCCTTACCAGACCAATAAGGCGGGGATGATTGAAAAAATCGCCGAAATGGTCAATGAGCGAAGGTTGGAGGGCATCTCTGATATTCGGGACGAAAGCGATCGCGATGGGATGCGCATCGTCGTCGAACTTCGGCGCGACGCCTACCCAAGAGTCGTGCTGAACAATCTCTATAAGCAAACACCGCTCCAATCTAACTTTGGCGTTAACATGCTGGCGCTCGTCAATGGAGAGCCCCAGTTACTGAGTCTCAGGCAGTTCCTGAATGTTTTCCTGGAATTTCGGATTGAAACTATTACTCGCCGCACTCAGTATGAACTGCGTAAGGCGGAGGAGCGGGACCATGTCCTTCAGGGATACCTGATCGCCCTAGCGAATCTGGACGAAATCATCGCCCTGATTCGCCAAGCTGCAGATACGCCGACCGCCAAGCAAGAACTGATGGAGTCGTACGAGCTGTCAGAAGCACAGGCGGACGCCATTCTGCAAATGCAGCTGCGGCGGTTGACAGCGCTGGAAGCAGAGAAAATTGAACAGGAACACGCAGCGCTACAGGAAAAAATCGCCGACCTGCGGGACATTTTGGCTCGTCGGGAGCGAATTTTAGAGATCATCGAAACCGAGTTGACGGAACTCCGGAGTATCCACGTCAATCCTCGGCGGACGGTGATTGAGCAGGCGGACGGAGAACTGACTGATATTTCTTTGATCGCCAATGAACAAACCCTAATTCTGCTGACGGAGCAAGGGTATATCAAGCGCATGCCTGTGGACGCTTTTGAAGCTCAAAGCCGCGCCACCCGAGGTAAGGCGGGCGCCCGCATAAAAGAAGATGATGGGATTGAGCACTTCATTACCTGCTGTGCTCATAATAGTCTGCTGTTCTTCAGCGATCGCGGCGTCGCCTATTGTCTGCGGGCCTATCAAATTCCGGTCGGCTCCCGCACCGCCCGAGGCGTCCCGATTGTGCAAATGCTCCCCATTCCTCGGGATGAAAAAATCACTTCAGTGATTGCGGTGGCTGAATTCACCGATGAAGATTACCTGGTGATGCTGACTCAAAATGGCTATATCAAGAAAACGGCCCTCTCCGCCTTCAGCAATATTCGCACGAATGGACTAATCGCCATTTCTTTAGAGGAGGGCGATCAACTGCGTTGGGTCCGTCTAGCTCGGGCGACAGACAGCATCCTGATTGGCTCCCGCAAAGGGATGACTATCCATTTTAAGGCGGATCACGATCAGCTACGTCCCCTGGGCCGTCCCACCCGAGGCGTGCGGGCCATGTCTCTGAAGAATGGGGATAGCTTAATTAGCATGGATATCCTCCCTTGCCAGGTGTTGGAAAGTGTCGCCCACGCACCGGAGACAGAAACTGACGATGACACGGTAGACCTGGATTTAGAAAGTTCTGTCGCTCCAGGGCCTTGGGTTTTGGTGATTACCGCAGGCGGTTTGGGTAAGCGGGTGCCGTTCTCCAATTTCCGGCTACAAAATCGGGCTGGGATGGGACTGGTGGCGATCAAATTCCGCAAAGAAGACGACGAACTGATTGCATTGCGGGTTGTCGCCGCAGAGGATGAGTTGATGTTGGTGACTAATCGGGGCATCATCATCCGTCAAGTGGTTAGGGCTATTTCCATCCAATCCCGGATGGCGACTGGCGTCCAGCTGCAGAGATTGGATACGGAGGATGCGATCGCTGCGGTCGCCTTAGTTCCTCCCGCGGCTGAAGAAGACAGTTCGGCTGAAGCAAGCGATACGGCTGAAGGAACTGACACTGCCGAAGCAGGTGACGGGGTTGAAGACACTAGCTTAGAAGCGGCTGATGTCGGAGATGTTCAGGCGAATATGGCTGAAGCAGGCGACGAGGTCGAAGACACTAGCTTGGCGGCAGCTGATGCTGGGGATGCTGAGGCGAATGTCGGTGAGACTGATGATGTGGGGGATGCTGAAGCTGATACTGGTGAGACTGATGATATCGGTGATGATGTGAACTAAACCAAGTCCATGTTGGGAACTGTAGCTTTGGCCCTCACCCTAAATCCCTCTCCCCGAGGGAGAGGGACTTTGAATCTGGCTCCCCTTCTCCCTCGGGGAGGATGCTGCTGGCGAATTTAACACTTGGAAATATTGACACCGAAGTGGGGGTTTTTTGAGGCCCCCCAGCCCCCAACTTTGGGGGAGCATGAACTCAAAGTCCCCCAGAATTGGAGGATTTAGGGGGCCGAAATAACTCCGACTCCGACTTGTGTGTACACGGTAGCTCCTAGCCATGGGAATAGGCGTTAAGGGATAAAGGCGAGATAATTATACAGATGTACAGATACAGATATACAGAAGAAACTGTATAGGCATGCATAAAGTAGCCCTGACCCCAGACCTCTTTTGCCGCCTCACTTTTCAATCCCATTGCTACAGATCCTGAAAAGGGCGAAAAGCCTTTCCAGAAAAACTTCTGGATATCAAAGAAAAGGTCTCAGAAATAGTCAAAATGAGTATTTACTCATTTTTGTATAGTTTTGTATACTTCCTAATCTTTTCTTTATATTAGTTTTAATAATGCTTAATATTAGCAACAATCATTGCGACTTATGTTGTCAAACAGCCGGTCCCCTTCTATTGTGGATTTACGTTTGAAGTTATACAGGTCAGGTAAGATTTTGGGGTAAAGGCAAGGTCTTTCTTGCTTAAGGTTTCTCTTGGGAATTTTCCTTACGGCGGTTAGGTGCGTTTCTATCAGAAATCTCCCTATAATTTCGCGCCTGTAGCGCTTGTTTTATGAGGAGACTACACTAATGCCAATTGCTGTCGGGATGATTGAGACAAAAGGCTTTCCGGCTGTTGTGGAAGCTGCAGACGCCATGGTGAAGGCAGCCCGTGTAACCCTGGTGGGTTATGAAAAAATCGGCAGTGGCCGAGTCACTGTAATTGTGCGGGGTGATGTGTCTGAGGTTCAAGCTTCTGTTTCGGCGGGAATTGAATCAGCCAAACGAGTTAATGGGGGTGAAGTACTCTCCACACATATCATTGCTCGACCTCACGAAAACTTGGAGTTTGTATTGCCCATTCGGTACACCGAAGCAGTGGAGCAATTCCGCTCGTAACTCAAGGTTGTTTGATGTTTGTTTGAACGTAGTTAGCTAGATGATTTAGAGGATTAAGCATAATGGCGATCGCAGTGGGCATGGTTGAAACACTTGGCTTCCCAGCTGTCGTAGAAGCAGCGGACGCGATGGTGAAGGCGGCTCGTGTAACCCTGGTCGGGTATGAGAAGATTGGCAGTGGCCGAGTCACCGTAATAGTGCGAGGCGATGTGTCTGAAGTGCAGGCTTCTGTCGCCGCTGGCATCGAAAATGTGAAGCGGGTTAATGGCGGACAAGTGCTCTCTACCCATATTATCGCTCGCCCTCATGAGAACCTGGAGTTTGTGCTTCCGATCCGTTACACCGAAGCCGTTGAACAGTTTCGAGAGAGTGTGAGTGGAATTCGCCCCTACGGTAGATAGGCGTTGCTATGCGTCTCGCAAGGGTTCGCGGCACCGTCGTTAGCACTTGTAAGGAGCCAAGTCTCCAAGGGGTGAAGTTTCTCTTGGTGCAGTTTCTGAGTGAGTCGGGAGAACCGCTGTCGGCCTACGAAGTCGCTGCTGATGTAGTCGGAGCGGGAGCGGGGGAGTGGGTTTTGATCAGCCGTGGGAGCGGAGCCCGACAGCATGACAGTTACCAGCATCGTCCGGTTGATGCAACGGTGGTCGCGATTGTTGATACGGTCAGTTCAGATACTGGCCTCCGCTATAGCAAGAAAGATGATTTTCACTAACCCCCTGGGATAACGATTCTATCTCCGAACAGAGATATCTCCAGATCGAAAACCATTGCTGTCATCAGACATGATCTTTGAATCTGATGATCCCTCTATCATTTCGTTGTTTGATGTCGATGTAAAGGAATTGGTTCAATGGCAGCCCCTAGCTTGGCAGCTCCGCCAACACCTTGGTCGAGCAATTTGGCCGAGCCCCAGATCGATCCAACGGCCTATGTGCATTCCTTCTCCAAACTTATTGGGGATGTACGGATTGGTTCTAATGTATTAATCGCGCCGGGGGTCTCCATTCGGGCAGACGAGGGCATGCCTTTCTACATTGGCGAGGGGACCAATATTCAGGATGGGGTGGTGATTCATGGCCTGGGACAGGGCTGTGTCCTAGGAGACGATCAAAAACAGTACTCGGTCTGGATTGGTCACAATGCCTGCATTACTCATAAAGCCTTAATACACGGTCCGGCCTATATTGGCGAGGGCTGTTTTGTGGGATTTCGATCCACCGTTTTTAATGCTCGGTTGGGCAAGGGCAGCATTGTTATGATGCACGCCTTGATTCAGGATGTGGAGATTCCCCCTGGAAAATATGTCCCCTCGGGCATGATTGTCACCAATCAGCATCAAGCAGATCAGTTGCCGGATGTACAGTCTGCTGATCTGGAGTTTGTTCAGGATGTCTTGAGTGTGAACAAAGCTCTACGATCGGGCTACCTCTGCGCTGAGAACGCCGCCTGCATTACTCCAATTCGAGAAAACCGCAATAGCGAAAGCGCTGACTTGTCAGTTCGCCACTATCAGAGCCAACCCAATGAATGCAATGGATTAAGTACGATGCAAAGCCAGAGATTAACCCCGGAAATTGTTCATCAAGTTAGACAGCTGCTCAACCAGGGCTACCGGATTGGCACTGAGCATGCTGATTCGCGCCGCTATCGCAGTGGGGTGTGGCAGACCTGCAGTCCAGTCAAATCCACCCGAGAGTCGGAGGTGTTTGCCGCTCTAGAGGCGTGTCTGGCTGAACACAGAGGGGAATACGTGCGCATGTTCGGCATTGACCCCGTCGCCAAGAGTCGGATTGGCGCAGTCACCATCCAACGAGGCGATGGCAAGCCATTGGAAATTGCTGGCGCCCCGATCGCCCCGGCTGCCAGAAGTTATAACGCGCCCAGCTATAGTGCTTCGAGTTATAGCAGCGGCTCAACCCCGCCTCTCAGCAACGGCGTCAGTGCAGAAGCGGCGGAGCGGGTGAGACAATTCCTCCACCAGGGTTATCGGATTGGTGTAGAGCATGCCGACTCCCGTCGCTATCGTAGTGGCGCATGGCAGACCTGTCCGCCGATTCAATCTA
>JAKSDM010001434.1 GCA_022360135.1 Pseudanabaenales cyanobacterium
CCATTGCTTTGACTGAGTTAAGTCCTTCTGAATTATCGCTGGAGCCAATTCGAGCCGATGCGCTGATGCTATTACAATCGGATGCGATGGTGCTGCATGTGGAGTTCCAGACTCAGCCCGATCCAGAGATTCCCTTTCGGATGTTGGACTATCGGATGAGGGTGTATCGTCGCTTTCCTCACAAATCAATGCGACAGGTGGTGATTTATCTGCGGCAGACCGGCTCTGAATTGGTTCAGCAAACCTCGTTCATGCTCCCGAGTACTCGTCACGAGTTTGAGGTGATTCGGTTGTGGGAGCAGCCTTTAGAGATATTTCTGAGCGCACCGGGGTTGTTACCCTTTGCTGTGTTGAGTCGGGCCACCGATCGACTAGAGGCGCTACGACAAGTGGCGATTCAGCTTGAGTCCATTCCAGACCGCCGGATGCAGAGTAATGTAACCGCCGCTGCTGCGATTCTAGCGGGGTTAGTATTGGAGAAGGGGATGATTCAGCAAATTTTGCGGAGGGAGATTATGCAAGAGTCGGTGATTTATCAAGATATTTTACAAGAAGGTCTTCAAAAAGGGCGCCAGGAAGGTCTTCAAGAAGGGCGCCAGGAGGAGGGACGATCGCTGATCCTCCATTTGCTCATTCTCAAGGTAGGCGAGATACCGACAGAGCAGAAATTGCAAATTGAGCAGTTATCTCTGGCTCAGTTAGAGGCGTTAGGGGAGGCGTTGTTAAGCTTCTCGACGCGCCAAGAGTTGACCCGTTGGTTGGAGAGCAGTTGAGCAAGTAGAAGCGGATGTTGGAAAAGCGAGTCATCTTAGGATGTACGCCTTGGTTGGGGTGGCGATCGCCCGGGTGGAACAAACCCTCGCTCGCTTGGATTACGAATCCAATGGGGCGGCAGCGCTTTGGTTCACTCAGCAACTAGACTGGTCTTCAATCAGCTAAGCCCCCGGCTAAATTCAGCTTAGGGGAGTGGGGCGACCCCGTCTTGTAAGTTTTTGCAGCCTGGGCGATCAACACACAGTTCCTGGAAGAGTAAATCAGCCACTGCTTGGTTCCCTACTATGCTCAGATGCATAGCATCTCGAAAAAAGGTTTCTGAAGTTGCTGTAGGGAGTGTTGACCAGACGCTATGGGTATCGATCACAGGAACCTCTAAAGCATTGAGACGTTGAAGAAAAGCAAGTTTTTGCTTGGGCATGCTAGGGGTTGGAATTAAATCTGTGCGATTTGGGGTAAATAGAACCAAGATGGGGATTCGTTCAGTTCGAACTAGGGTGATGATAGTCGCCAAATCCGCCATATTGTTCTGAAAAATCTGGTTGGGATCTGCAGAGACATCTTGAGAAGGCGGGGAACTCAATTGGAAAAGCCGAGAGGCTCTGGGCCAAATGTAGCGAGTGATAACCTCTTGGATAGCCAGTAGAGGAGCCTGATCAGGATACCCTGGATGATGACCCACAACGTTGCCAGTACTGGTGGATTGCAACAAGTCATGGGCTCCAATCTGTAAAATCACAACGTCGCTTGCAAAAGCGCCAAATTTACGAAGATACCCCAGTTGATTACCAATTCCCCAAGAGCCCGCTGAGGCGTTCAGAACTTCCACAGACACCCCGGCGTTTTGGATTTTGGCTTCCAAAAGCTCGGAAATTGTCTGGGTTTGGTCAGTTGGACTGCCGCCATTTAGCACAGAATCTCCTGTCATCAGAATCCTGACAATACCCTGCGGTTTATCGCCTGTCACTTGCTCGGAGCGTTGAGAATATTGGTTGTACTCTACCTTTCTACCGAAGCGAGTAATTTTCTGATTGGGTTGGAAGTGATACCCTGTCTCAGGATCTGCCTGGACAAGTATAGGATTGCCCAGACCGAACCCTAGCCGAAGCAATCCCTCAGCTGTGATAAAAGTAGCGATCGCAAAACCGGGTATCCAGTATTTGGCGAATGGTTTCATGGCGATAATTAAAGCAAAGATTCCCCGCTAACGATTGTGGTGTAGACATCAGCCAGTTTTTGAGCGATCGCGGGCCAGGAATATCGCTGATTAACTAAGCGCTTGCCATTATTACCCAACTGACAACGGAGTTTAGGAGAGTTAAGCAGCTGAGCGATCGCACTCGCTAAGATCTCGCTTTCACCTTCAACCACCAACCCGGCTTGGGCCTCTGCGATCGTTGGCGCAATTTGAACACCGGGTGTCACAATCACAGGTAACTCAGCCGCCATCGCTTCAGCAACAGCGATACCGAAGTTTTCGGAGAAAGAAGGGAGAACAAACAGATCCGAGCCTTGAAGTAAGCGATCTTTTTCTGCACCTGTGACAAAACCCGCCCAGGTAATTCGGGAGGACAAGTCAAGGGATGAAATGATCTGATTAAGGTCTTCAAGATAGGCTTGCTCGCCTGAGCCTGCCAGTATCAAGTGAAAGTCGTAGTTTTGGGCCGCCAGTTGACCCAGCGCTTGGAGCAGTAAGTCAGGTCGCTTCTTGTAATGCAGACGTGATAGGAAAAGAACAATGGGAGTTGTTGATGCAATGCCATAAATCTGGCGCAGTGCTATTTTTGCTTCTGGCCAGTCCACTGGCAAATTCACCCCCAGAGGCAGCGTGATCGGTGGCGCAAGAATACCAAAGTCACGGACATCTTTTGCTTCTTCGGGGGTTGTGCAATGAATCGCGGCTGCTCGGTTGAGATTATGTCGCTCGACTAGAAATGTGTATATTTGCTTTTTTAGCTGGCTCTGAGCCAATGCCCAAGGGGCAAGTTGTCCCATGGTTCGAACGGTGTAGGGAATATTACGCTGTCGGGCAATGGCTCCAGCGCAGGTTGAAGCGTAGGAGAAAAGATAGTGATTATCTAGAATGTCGTAGTCTCGGATATGTCGCCAAAGCCATTGAGTCAATGCGGTGGAGAAGATAAACTCCTTTAAAGGTGGCGAAAAGCGAGGTAGAAACCAAACCGGAACCTGCTTATACTCAGTGCGTTGGTGTAACGGGACATCGAGTAAATCTGGACCGTTATCGTTCGTGGTGACAATCTCCGCATCGAAGTCACAGTCTCGCAGCGCTTTAACCAGATTGAGCGCCACTTGGGTAGGCCCCCCCAACTTCGGGCTAAGGGAGGGGATGACATGTAACACTTTCATGCTCATCCACTCCTAAGTTGGCGCTGCGAAGTAAATCAGCTAAGGTTTGCTGAAATCGCTCAAATCCAAACTTCTCAATTACTTTTTGGCGAAGCGCCTGAGGTTGGTAAAGGATTGGGTGAGGATAAATCCTCTGAAGCATTTGGGTTAGGGTGAGGGCGATCGCGTCGACATCATCGGGATTAACCAATACACCTAACTCACCGTGGCTAAGGGCGTCAATGGCGCCATCCTGATTACCGCCTAGGGTCGGCTTGCCACAGGCTAACGCCTCTAGATAGACAATTCCGAATCCTTCTCCTTTACTGGGCATGGC
>JAKSDM010001633.1 GCA_022360135.1 Pseudanabaenales cyanobacterium
CAGACAACGGTTGCGAGCCCAAAAAGCAGCCCTTTGCAAGAGGGACTGTAACTGCTCTAAATCAGTTGGAGAAAAGCTTTCGGTAAATTGAAACTGAATATGACGGCAGTCCATAATCGAAAGTGTATTTAAACTGTAGGGGTATTCTCTGGCCAATCGAAATAAACCTTTTAAGGGAACCGCAGCAGTCCTCCAGGAACACTTTTCTTAAGATAAGCGCACTCAACTCAAATCAGGTTTAAGAAAACGCGTCAAAATGGACTAAAGTTTAGAATCCATGACAAATGGGAACTAGCCTGTCCTTTGTCCCCTAACTCCTGACTTATATCCCCTAATCCATCCCAATAGCCAAAACCCCAAGTGGTAGGATGAAGAAACATCCGAAATATGCCATGTAAGCCTGATAGAGGTGTGGTAAATCCCCCTTGTAATGGCTTGAATAATACGCTTTACTAAAACTCTTCGTAAGCTGCCTTATCTTTATTCCTGACATGCTGAAGACCCTTCTAGGCGATCCCAACACGCGCAAGCTTAAAAAGTATCAACCTGATGTGGTTGAAGTTACCCTGCTTGAGGAAGAAATTCAGGAACTCTCAGACCCAGATTTAACTGGCAAGACAGCGGAATTTAAGCAACGTTTGGAAAAAGGTGAGCCATTGGATGATCTGCTGCCTGAAGCGTTTGCTGTGGTGAGAGAAGTCGGGCGACGGGTTTTAGGGATGCGCCATTTCGATGTCCAGCTAATTGGCGGCATGGTGCTCCATGACGGCCAGATTGCAGAAATGAAAACGGGGGAAGGGAAAACCCTGGTGGCCACCTTGCCTGCCTATCTAAACGCCTTAGAGGGTAAAGGGGTTCATATTGTCACTGTCAATGACTACCTGGCTCGTCGAGACGCCGAGTGGATGGGGCAAATTCATCGTTTTCTGGGGTTGAGTGTTGGTCTGATCCAGCAGGGTATGAGCCCCATGGAACGGAAGCAGAACTACGCTTGCGATATTACCTACGGCACCAACAGTGAGTTTGGATTTGACTACCTGCGAGACAATATGGCCACCTCAATGGCGGATGTGGTGCAGCGTCCCTTCAAGTACTGCATTATTGATGAGGTGGACTCTATCCTGATTGACGAAGCCCGAACACCGTTAATTATTTCAGGTCAGGTGGAGCGCCCTAGTGAGAAATATCTGCAAGCGGCGGATGTAGCCCGTTCCTTGGAAAGTGAAGAGCACTACGAAGTCGATGAAAAAGCCCGCAATGTCTTACTCACAGATGAAGGGTTCATCAAATCGGAAGAATTATTAGGGGTTAACGATCTTTTCGATCCCAAAGATCCCTGGGCGCACTATGTCTTCAACGCCATTAAGGCTAAAGAACTCTTCATCAAAGATGTCAATTACATTGTCCGTAACGATGAAGTGGTGATTGTGGATGAGTTTACCGGCCGGGTTATGCCAGGTCGTCGTTGGAGCGATGGACTGCATCAGGCGATCGAAGCTAAAGAGCGAACGGAAATTCAGCCCGAAACCCAGACATTGGCGTCCATCACTTATCAAAACTTTTTCTTGCTTTACCCTAAACTGGCGGGAATGACGGGGACAGCCAAGACTGAGGAAGTAGAGTTTGAGAAAATTTATAATCTGGAAGTCACTATTGTACCGACCAATCGACCGCTGAGACGGGCCGATTTATCTGATGTGGTTTATAAGCAAGAGTCGGCTAAATGGGTGGCGATCGCCGAAGAATGCGCCGAAATGAATGAAGCTGGGCGACCCATTTTGGTGGGAACAACCAGCGTGGAAAAATCGGAATTACTCTCAACCCTGCTGAATGAGCGCAAGGTTCCTCATAACCTCCTGAACGCCAAGCCAGAAAACGTAGAGCGGGAATCTGAGATTGTCGCCCAGGCGGGCCGAAAAGGGGCGGTCACCATTGCCACTAATATGGCGGGTCGGGGAACCGACATTATCTTAGGGGGGAACGCCGACTATATGGCGCGGCTGAAGCTGCGGGAATATTTCATGCCTCGACTAGTGAAACCCGAAGATGAGGATTCCTTCGCCGTCACCCAAGTGGCTGCAGCTAAAAGTCGCAGTAAAGGCCAAGGATTCAGACCTGGCAAGCAGGTTAAAACTTGGAAAGCCTCACCCCAAATCTTCCCTACAGAGCTTTCTCAAGTAGCCGATAAGACCCTAAAAGAAGCAGTTAATGTCGCCGTTGAAACCTACGGAGAACGCCGTATGCCAGAGCTGCAAGCGGAAGAGAAAATTGCGATCGCAGCTGAAAAAGCTCCGACCGATGACCTCGTCATCCAAAAGCTGCGGGAAGTCTACAATCTGGTTTACCAAGAATATGAAAAGTTCACCTCAGCCGAACACGAAGAAGTGGTCACCCTCGGCGGTTTACACGTGATTGGGACAGAACGGCACGAGTCTCGTCGGATTGACAACCAACTTCGAGGACGAGCAGGTCGTCAAGGGGATCCCGGCTCTACCAAGTTTTTCCTCAGTTTGGAAGATAATTTACTGCGCATCTTCGGGGGCGATCGGGTCGCCGCTCTGATGGACGCCTTTAGGGTTGAAGAAGACATGCCGATTGAATCTCGCATGCTTACGCGATCGCTAGAAGGCGCTCAGAAAAAGGTCGAAACCTACTACTACGATATTCGTAAGCAGGTCTTTGAGTATGACGAAGTGATGAATAACCAGCGACGAGCAATCTATGCCGAACGTCGTCGGGTGTTAGAAGGACTAGACCTCAAGGAACTGGTCATCCGCTATGGCGAGCAGACCATGGATGACATCGTCGAAGCCTACGTTAACCCAGAACTGCCTTCGGAAGAATGGAAGCTGGACGATTTGGTCAGCAAGGTGAAAGAGTTTGTCTATCTCCTCTCTGACTTAGAGCCAGAACAACTGGAAAACTTATCGATGGGTGAGATCAAAACTTTCCTCTATGAGCAGGTGCGGATCGCTTACGACATCAAGGAAGCTCAGGTTGATAAAATCAAGCCGGGACTCATGCGGGAGGCAGAGCGGTTTTTTATCCTGCAGCAGATTGACACCCTCTGGCGCGAGCATTTGCAACAAATGGACGCTCTCCGGGAATCCGTCGGCTTGCGCGGCTATGGTCAGAAAGATCCCTTAATTGAGTACAAGAGTGAAGGCTACGAGCTATTCCTAGATATGATGACCGGGATTCGTCGCAACGTCGTCTACACCCTCTTCCAGTTTCAACCTCAACCTCAACCCAATGTCCAGGCTTCTTCAGGCGTCGCTTAGTTGATCTTTTGAGGTCCTAACAATTGAGATCCTAAGAATCATTTAGAGACGTTGCATACAACGTCTCTAAATGCAAATTATTGGGCTTATCCGAACAATATGACCCTACAGGCTATCAAGCTCAAGCAAATTGGGAGAGTTGTTTTTCAGCAGATAGGTTATCTGTATTTCCTAACATGCCTGAATTCAGTTCAACTTGGCCAGATACTTCCAAGAAACGGGGCTTACTGGCTTTCACTTGAGCAGCGCCTAGCGCATAGCCGTCAGTCTTACCAGACAGAGGCTTAACCTCTGCTTGGAACGACTCAAAGTCTGCCATTGGAGACGTATTACCAATCTCGAATAAGTCACCTTCAGAAGACACAGGCGCCTCTCCAGATTCAAAGGAATTATTTTCCAGGCCATCGATGAGCGTTCCTTGGTTACTACCTAGCAATTGATCATCAACTCCGTGGCTGCTGAGAGCAGCAGCCCCTCTGCTGGCTCCGAAAACCTGAGTCCAATAGGCGCCGTAGTTGACTTTGCCGGTATCATTCGCCAGGAATTTATATCCCAATCCCATTTCCTTGAAATTGGGATTCAGAATATTAGCCCGATGGCCAGAGCTATTCATCCAACCAGTCACCACATCTTGGGCTGAGCGTCGACCCGCCGAGATATTTTCCCCCCAAGTTCTCCATTGGTAGCCAGTTTTAGAGATGCGATCGCCTGCAGAAGACCCATCTTTGCCCTTGTGGTCGAAGAAATCTTGTTCAGCCATATTTTTAGAATGTAAATCGGCGGCCTGATCTAATTTTTCATTCAGCGTCAAGGGGTTTAGGCCAAGCCGAGCGCGCTCCCGATTAACCAGGTTGAGCACCTCCTGGTCGAATCGATCCGTTTCGCTAACTGGGGTTGGGCTTGGGGTTGGAGTGGGCTTGGGGGCTGGAGTGGGTAAAG
Organism: Pseudanabaenales cyanobacterium; assembly: GCA_022360135.1. GTDB lineage: Bacteria > Cyanobacteriota > Cyanobacteriia > Phormidesmidales > Phormidesmidaceae > JAKSDM01. The sequence continues at coordinate 4,221 of JAKSDM010001633.1, forward strand.
GGTTAGACGAACCACTCCCCACATAAGTAAAGGCTTTGCTATTGAGGTTGAGATTATCAACCTTACCTCGGACGACTGAAATCAGCTCATCCTGCCCGTTAGTCTTAAAGAAAATGGCCTTACCCTTACCGATGGGAGAATCGCCTAAGCGGTAGTTATTCACCTTGCCCTTAAGTTTAATCACATCCCCTTGAGTCATGTCAAAGTCCTTGATTAGGGCATAGTCTGACTTACCAAGGGTATTATTTTTACCGTCGTCGTAGAAGACCTTAGAATCATTGCCAAGGACAAAAGTATCGGCTCCCTGATTGCCGACTAGCGTATCCTTTTCGCCTTTACCGGAGCGCCCCTTCCAGGTTGAGGCGCCTTGCAAGGTATCATTACCGGATCCCCCAAACAATTGGTCATTGCGTGCTCCACCCAAAATCTTATCGTTACCGCCATCACCATAGAGAGTATCCTTGCCTCCATTCCCGAAAATTTTATCGTTGCCTCCCCCCCCTTTCACAGTGTCTTTGCCGCTGCGCCCCTCAAGGGTATCGTCACCCCCAAACCCGAGGATTGTTTCACCTCCGTCGGTTCCCTTAAGGGTATCGTTCTGATTCGTCCCTTTGATCACATTCCTTGGTGATGGATTTGGTGACGGGACCGGCGATGGGTTTGGCGTAGAGGTTGACAACTGCTTGACCACGACGTTATCCAAGAAGCCGCCGAAGTTATCACTCTTACCCGTGGCTCGGAATTCAAGTTTGGTGGTGTCGCCACTACCGCCTTTGAGTTCGTAGGTGAACGTCTCCCAGTTATTTTGACTGCCGCCAGTGCGCGTCACCGTGTCGACCACCTGACCATCCCATAACACTTGAATGCCATTGGTGTCGCTAGCAAAGCCAGCCCGAGGACTGTACTTGAACGAGAGTTTGTAAGTTTTGCCAGCTGCGGTGTCAATATTCTGACTCATGCCGCTGTTGCCATAACTGTCAAGTTCGACCCAGGCGCCGCCATCAGCAGCGACGCCAAATTGATTGGTTCGCTTGTCTACCTGAATACCTGCTCCAGAAGTGGTGGTCCATCCTGAAATACGATTGAACACCCTAAATCCTTCTGCAGGCGCCGAGTTATTCTCAAAACTACCGTTGACCACTAGGTTTTCATTCGGTGTGGGTGTGGGCGTCGGTGTGGGTGTGGGCGTCGGTGTGGGCGTCGGACTGGGAAAACCGCCTAAGGGTTTGACCGAACCTTTACCACTCCCGTAAATTGACCGAATACCATTAATGTCATCCTGCAGCAGAAAGGCGCTTCCTTGACCTGAAAAGCGACCCTTAATAGTCGGATTCATGATGGCGTTAACCCCATTTTCGTGTCCAAGTCCCAGGCTGTGCCCAAGTTCATGAACAGCAGTTTCTAGGAATAACCCTTCATTCCAAATATCCCCGTTGTCAAAGGTGATGTCGCCGCCTGTTGGGAAGAAGGCGAACGCCAATGTGTTACTCCGACCGTCAATGAAATCATCCTGAACCAGAATATCAACTGCCCGACCATTCCCTGGATCCTCAACTTCCACAAAATTAATTGGGGCATATTTAGTCCACGTTTTCAGGGCTTCTTCAAACAGGCTTTTAAGTTTACTGTTGCTTAAACCATTGAGATCAAAATTATTGTCGAATGCATAGCTCACTGTCAGGGGAGAACCCTTACCGTTAGGCTGAGACCATTTAGAGCCTCCGGCATTGAATCCACTGCCGCTATCAATGGTTTGGCCCGAGCAACAGGCTGCACAACTGCATGCTTGCAAATGGGTTACAGGCAACGAAATCTCTCCCATGCTATTTTTAGCCGGACTTATTTCCGCCGAATCGCTAATTTGAGTAGACAGGTTACTGACATCAAAACCTAATTCCATTAGCTTAAATTTTGAACCGAATTTATCTCTTCTATCAAATAACGTATCTAGCTCAGCCACATTCTCTAAAAGTGAGACGCCAGCCAGGATTTCTTTGGCGCCTACAGTCTCACCCTCTGTTTGTGGGGTGTTAGCAGAGGATTTTGTAATTGGGTGAAGCAATCTGGGAAAGTCGGTGTTTGGATCTGCAAAAAAGCGCTTCTCAAGTTCAATCAGGGTCTTAGCCTTAGTTGACTCTGAGGGTTTTAACATCTTCTCTCCTTGACATTATTACAACGTTGTCAGTAGACAATTGTCGAAAACATTAATCAAGGTAGATGAACCAGTTAGATAGACCAGAAAGAGAACATTTTAAAGCTCAGCAAACCGAAGGCTTGCCACCCATAAACCTTGCCTAAAATAGGGTATTCTTCTAATTATGCAGAAGGATTAGTAGCAACCTTCGGCATCTGAAACAGATCAAGATAGAGATGAATCAACTGTGATTCTATCCCCTCTTTAAAATTCGCGGTAGCTTTGGTTAACTCATTCTTATCTTAAGCAAATAGACCTAATTAAATTCAGCAAAGTTCCATCATATGAGTGAGGAAAAATCTATTCATGCCTACTGATCCACAAAGATTGATCAACTGAAATGCCATCACAAATCTCTCCCAATTTCACAGATTTCCGAAGAGAGTGACTGAGAAATAGACGATATTTTCTCTCATAGATCACTCACAGAATATGGAGCCAAATAGGGCGGAATCCTCTTCTCTTCAGCCCTAATCCAAAACATTAAAGTCCTTTCAACAGAACTCTGTGAGCATCTGCAATAAACCTATAAGTGCGTTCTACTCTATTGATGATGAACAGTATGGGTTAAGTATCAATTTAATCTTGAACAGTTTTTATATCACTAAATATCAACCATTAGCCAGATCACTCAATTAACTGGCCATCCCTTTATATAATTGAGTCTGCTAGAAAGGTGAATTTATACAGCTATTGGCGATTCAGATTTGTATCAGCAGATTCAGTAATTTCTTGGGGAGGGGTATAGCCAAGTATCTCAAAGTGATTGAACATCCTCAAATATTTAAGATGAGTATGAGTTTAGACTAGAAATTTCTGGCTAGGCAAGCATACAAAGCACCAAAAATCAGTCTTAAACCACGTCCAACTTGAAACCTGGAGTTTTCCCGCCCGGCGCTACGGTGCATACACAAATTAGAGAGTTGTGTCATATCCTAAACGCCCTCATCCCCCAATCCCTTCTCCCTTGATGCTGCTGGCGAATTATTTCGTAACATCGTGAGAACGGCTGAAGGCCCCCTAAATCCCCCAATTCTGGGGGACTTTGAGTTCATGCTCCCCCAAAGTTGGGGGCTGGGGGACCGCAAAAAACCCCTGCCGCCTTGCCAATATTGCCAAGTATTAAATTAGCCAGCAGCATGCTCACTTGGGGAGAAGGGGAGCCAGATTGAAAGTCCCTCTCCCCGAGGGAGAGGGATTTAGGGTGAGGGCCAAAGCTACAGTTCCCAACATGGAATTGGTTTAGTCTAAATTCTGAATTTTGTATTTTATTTCAAAGGAAACTTTGAGCTTTAGGCTGAAGCCTCTCAAGATTAATCATTATTAATCACTATTTCCGAAAAGCAACAATTAAAAAAGGAACTTCAGCCATCAAAAAGCTTTGCTTCTCAAAAAACTACTCTGGAGGTGAATACTACACAATAATCCTACGAGATTCGTGAAATCAAAAGGCCGGTTGGAACCGTGTAAACCATATCTAGCAGGCGCTTCATCTTTAATAAGGATTTACGACTAATTTAGGATTTCAATAAATTTTACAAGTGAGATTCAGCTATGTCAAGATTTCATGTTCTCTGTCCTAGAACATAAAGCAAAGATAAAATCGGAAACTTATATTAGTTTAGTGATGAACCAGCTTCACGACTCCCAACCTTGGGCGGCGATCGCAACCACCCCGTCTGGCCTCAACTGTCTGATTCCCTTTTGTCAGGCCACAAATACACCGCTCTGGGCTCCAAATTCTTTAGAGGCTTGTATTCCCTCCTTAGGCTCAATGATTGTTCAAACCTAC
>JAKSDM010000130.1 GCA_022360135.1 Pseudanabaenales cyanobacterium
ACATTGGTCCGCTCAGAGGCGGATGAAGAAGAGGCGGCGTTGGAAGCGGAAGAGTTGATTGATCAGGGGGCGCTGGATCAATCGACCAAGCTGCCTCACAATTTAGAGCGGCATCTGCATCGACGGGCTGTGGCGTCACCGCCTCGCAAGCGTCAAGTCACCTTAAAGGAATTGATCAAGCAACTGGAGCTGATTGCGGCTGTGATGGCGGAGCATACTCCCCGCATTCGCACCCGACGTCCCCGTCCTCAAGGTAGGCGACAGGCCGTTAGGGCGATCGCCCAACTGGCTCACCAAGAAAATCTTTCTGAAATCGCCGCCGCCCTCGAAGACTTCCTTAACGACTATTGGGAACAGTTAGGCGAAGCGCTCGACTGGCTTGACTTTGAGGAGCTTCTAGAGCTTTGGCCGAAATTTCGCCCGGCTTCGCTCGATCATCAGGCTGAAGCCAATTACCCGGATCAGCATAATAAACATGAGCGAGTGGGGGTTTTTTGGGGTTTGTTGTTCCTATCAGCTCAGTCTAAGGTGGAACTATCTCAGACAGAATTCTATCGAGATCTAAAGGTTCGCAATTTAACTAAGGCGCCGATGTCTGATACTCCCGAGATTCCCCCCTATGGGTTACCTGATTAGAAACACATCGCTTATTGCCTGTTATGACCTGACTGAGATCTGAATCAACAAGTTTTAGGATTTTGTGCAGATTCGAACCGATTTAACTTGGAATCTGTAAGGACTCCTTTAATTTGAACAACTGTTCTAGGCACATCAGGGCGACCCTTGTTAGCATATCGTTTGTTAGGCTACCATGCGGATTTACTGGTATAGATTTCCCTATATATTGGGGCGCATCCAAATTATTCTTTTATTTTTGTTCGTTAACGTTAAGTAGTTATTGCTGAGGGATAAGCCTTTATGAAAGCCATGATTCTGGCCGCGGGTAAGGGCACCCGTGTACGTCCAATTACCTACACGACCCCTAAGCCAATGATTCGCATCTTGCAGAAGCCGGTCATGGAGTTTTTGTTGGAGCTTCTGCGCCAACACGGCTTCGACCAAATCATGGTCAATGTCAGTCATTTGGCCAATGAGATTGAAGGATACTTTAGAGACGGTCAACGCTTCGGAGTTGAACTGGCCTACTCTTTTGAAGGTCGTATTGTTAATGGGGAGTTAGTCGGCGAAGCGGTTGGCTCCGCCGGGGGTATGCGTAAAATCCAAGATTTCTCTCCCTTCTTTGATGACACCTTTGTGGTGCTATGTGGAGACGCGCTGATTGACTTAGATCTGACTGAGGCGGTCAGGCAGCATCAGCAAAAAGGCGCCATCGCCACCATCGTGATGAAATCGGTGCCTCTGAAGCAAGTTCCCAGTTATGGCGTGGTGGTGACTGACAAAACCGGGCGGGTTCAGTCTTTCCAGGAAAAACCGGCGGTTGAAGACGCCCTCAGCACCAATATCAACACCGGTGTCTATATCTTTGAACCCGAGATTTTCAACTACATTCCCTCGGGTCAGGAATTTGATATTGGCAGTCAACTCTTTCCCAAAATAGTGGAGGCGGGAGTCCCCTTCTACGGCATCGAAATGGATTTTGAATGGGTGGACATTGGTAAGGTGCCTGACTATTGGCAAGCCATTCAGGACGTGTTGACCGGCAAGGTAAAAAATGTCAGTATCCCAGGTCATGAGGTCAAACCTGGGGTTTTCACTGGGCTGAACTTGAAAGTTAATTGGGATAAGGTGGATATCCAGGGACCCGTCTATATTGGCGGTATGGCCCTTATCGAGGACGGCGCCAAGATTATTGGTCCTAGTATGATTGGTCCTAACTGCTGCATTTGCAGTGGGGCCATCGTGGATAAAAGTGTTATTTTTGAATACTCCCGGATTGGTCCGGGCGTGCGACTAGTCGATAAGCTAGTATTCGGCCGCTATTGTGTGGATAAAATGGGAGCCTCCATTGACATGAAAGCGGCGGCGCTCGATTGGCTAATTACAGACACCCGTCAGGCCATTCCAGCTAAGCCTCCCATGGAGCATCAGGCGATCGCAGAACTGCTGGGTCAGGAAATGGATAGCCATGTTGGGAGAACATAGGAGTATTCTATTTCAAGAGTAATTTTCCGCCTTTGAGTGGGGGCTATTTTTCCCTCATATTTCGCAGGTGAAGAAGCTAAGTCAGTTCATTTTTTTTGAGTAAATCTCAGTAGAATTACTTGCTACTTCCTTTAGCGCCAAGATTTAATGCTACTTGCAATGTGCAATTGCTAAACCGCGATCAGGCTCTAATGAATGAAACGTCTCTTCTATGAGCCTTGTTCACTAGGCAAATGGGAGAGAAGTATGGAAAACTCAAAATCATTTAGAACCGAACTTACGAAATTAGACCAGCAGACAAATCAGCCGCCTGACAGAGAAATCACACTTACGAATGAAAAATGGAATTCAGCGCCAAGATGTTTAAAAATCCCAGCCAATATTGCCCTTAATTTTTTGCTGATCGCCATTTCCGCTTTAACGGCATATCTCTTTTGTGTTGCATTTATGTGGGTAATGCAACCTGCAGGGGAACTCAGAATCTCGGACGCGCCGCCAACCGAAATCCTTCAGGACATAGCAATCTTAACCACGATGTCTGGATTTATTCTATTCACCTTGCAAGATTTGATCAAACTCTTTGATCGAAAACTAAAGCTGCCATTCGAATTCAGCCTCAATAAGGCCAGCAGCATTTATTGGAATAGGACCCAGATATATTTATTGGCGGCATCATTCAATGCGATATTACTCTGCCTTTATCTCTCCTTTCCATCCATGGCGTTAGTATCAGCGTTTTTTCTAGCTTCGGTCTTCTCTGCAGCGATTCTGGCTATCCAAAAGAGTGTGCCAATCGCTAAAATAGGCTTATTATTATCCCTATTCTTTTTTGTTGTCGTAATTGCAACTATCCCGATTTTTCAGATGATCTATAGCCCCGTGAATACATCAGAGGATGATCTATAGCCCCGTGAATACATCAGAGTCTGACGGGTTGAACTAATTCAGTTGCACAACCGATTGATTGTCTAAGAGGGTCTCGGCAGTGAGGATATCTTCCACTGTGATCTTCAAGAAGCGATCTTGATCGATATAAAACATCACTTTGATGCGATCGCCGCCAGGGAAACCAGGCGGCGTCAAACGGGCAATTGTGCGGGCGTTTTCTCGATCGTTCAGGGGACGGACCTGGATGGTTCCGGTAGAAACTTGACGAGTGACTAAGCGATCACCCTCAAAATAAACCTCTGTATTGATTCCATCATCTCCCAGCTCTCCTAGAATCAGTTCGATGCTGGGCTGGTTTGCAGTAGAAGCGCCCAAAACCAACTCAACCGGTTTATTCATGGGATAGGGCTGCCCCCGGTTGATAATCGGATGCCAGCCGTGGCGTTGGTTGCGACGGTCCCAGTAGCGGACGCCATAACTGTGATAGAGGAAATCTTTGATGTCGATTCCTTGCTGAATTTGCAGGGCTCCCTGAGCAATGGCTTCAAATGGGCGATCGCAGTGAATCTTATCCGCTTCGAAGTATTCCTTGACCCACGCTTGCACAGCTGGGATCTGGGCCGTTCCTCCCACCAACAATACGGCGTCAATGTCAGTCGCTTCAATCCCCTGTCGCCGGGCCTGCTGCAGCACCTGGGTCATTTTGTTGTCTAGCCGTTCAAAAAATTGATTGTCTTTGAGAATGGCGTTGAAGCGATCGCGCTCCAGCGTCAGCTCATAACTCTCCAATGTTTCATCATTGAAATAAACTTCAGTGGCTTCTGTTTGGTTGGAGAGCTGCACTTTGAGTCGTTCCACCAGGCGTAACGTTAAGGGGGTGACAGGCAGTCCTTGGCTAGCTCCAAAGTAATCGACTAGCCAGTTATCAATGTCAGCCCCACCCAAGTTTTCCCCTGCCTTAGCCAGAACCCGAGCCATTTTAACCCGCTGGCCAGACTTTTCCGCCAGCGACTTCTGACCCCATTTGAGAATAAACCCCAGAGGTTTGAGATCCGAGGAATAATCGAGCTGGACCAGGGAAAGATCCAGGGTGCCGCCGCCAAAGTCAATCACCAAAAGGACCTTTCCATCTATTAATCCATAGCCCAAAGCTGCCGCTGTAGGCTCATCCAACATCCGCACCTGTTCAATGTCCAGAGTTTGGCAGACCTTCCCCAGCCAATAGCGATAGGCTTCAAAACTATCGACCGGAACCGTAAAAATGAGAGAGTTAATCTCCGGATCCGTCGCTTTGAGTTGCTGAATCACACGGGTTAGAAACCACTGTCCTACCTGCTCAAAACTGAT
>JAKSDM010001789.1 GCA_022360135.1 Pseudanabaenales cyanobacterium
ATGCACAATCAACAATCGCCCTCGATCTGATTCCCCAACAATTAGATATCGATTTTCATTTTCAGAGTGGTCTGGATCATAGAAGTCAACATAGAGAGGATCATCAAAAACAGTTTTTGCTTCCTCAAATGAGACTTCATGCTTTGATAGATTGCTCGCCGCCTTGTCGTCATTCCACCCAAACTGCATAGAGTTAGTTTATCAACGCATTTGTTGGCTCCAGATCTGCGAAACATTGAGGAGATTGGCGCTAATAGAGTAATTATAGGACTCAAGCTTTGCTTGATGCTTTGCTTTCTGCGCTTGCAGCTTTTCCCAATCAGCTTCCATCCTTGGTTTCGGTGATTTTGTAGCCAGTTGAGCAATGAGTTCGCGATTCTGCTCTTCGTAATACTGCCGAAGTTCCTCAGTTTCCTTCAATACAGTTTGATACTCAGCTTCGACTTCAGCTCGATTGACTTCAATATAGTTAAGGGCGGCGTTAATTTGCTCATCAGAATGGTTGTGGTGGAAAATTGGGAAACAATATCATTTTGGAAGATGATGAAAGGCTACTGTGCCGCTAAGAATCGGCCTGAGACCGTTAAACTGGCGCAGCAGTTTAGAAATGTGGCGCAGCTGTTTAATGATCTGTGGCTTGAGATCGGTAAAGCGGCACAGCTGTTTAGTAAAGCGGCACAGCTGTTTAGTTACCATTGACGTATTACGTCGGACGGAATATGGTTGAGAAATGATCCAATCGTTCCGATGTAAGCAGACGCGATCGCTTTTTGAAGGGGGAGATCCACGTCGTTTCAGAGCATTCAAAGATATTGCGATTCGCAAGTTGACTCAATTGGATGCTGCACAAACCTTAGAGTTTCTTCGTTCACCTCCAGGTAACCAGCTTGAAATGTTGAAAGGAGATCGAAAAGGTCAGCACAGTATTCGGATAAATGCTCAGTTTCGACTATGTTTTGTTTGGACCGAGAATGGACCTGCTGATGTAGAGATTGTTGATTATCACTGATAAGCTCATGAACCGCCCAATTAACCGCATGCGCCCAGTTCATCCCGGAGAAGTTCTCCGTGAAGATTTCCTGGCTCCTTTGGGAATGAGCGTTAATGCACTCGCTCTGGCATTGCATGTTCCAGCTACCCGCATTCATGAAATTGTGAAAGAGCGCCGTTCCATCACTGCCGATACTGCAGAGCGGCTAGCTCGATACTTCGGGGGCGATGCCGCATCTTGGTTAAACCTTCAGGCTATCTACGATCTAAAAACCCTGCCGACACGTGATGAGATTATCAGACGCATTGAACCCCGAAACACGGAGCAGACAGCATAGAATCTAACTTTATGCTGCTTCAGATATGTTTGGACAACTCGCCGCAATCTCAGCCACCAATTCCGGCGCTCCCTCAATATAATCATCATAATCATCATCACTAAGACGCGCCTGTCCACCACACCGTTCTTCAATCATCAAAACCGCATCAGGTTGGGGCGCATTATCTAAATCTAGCCGCACCAATGAGTACACCGATCTAGAAAATGGCATCGGTGATCAAGCAATTGCGTTCGTCAATCTAAGAAAAGAATATGCCATCCTAACAAATGCGTTGGCTGGACCAATAATTGCGTTCACCGATCTAACAATAGACTATTCTGCTTGAGGAATTAGGCTTGCAATATAACTTTGATTGGGATCCAGAAAAAGAGGCAAGCAACCTGCAAAAACATAGAGTGTCTTTCCGTCAGATGGAGTGTTGTCCACCCTTGTGCTTTATTTTTGTTGTGCGCTAAATTAGCGCTATAAGGATTTTCTTTGGCAATTTCTAGATTTCTGGATATAGTTAAGATAATAAATCTCTTCACGAAAAAATAGCAATCTGAAGGTCAAGCCCATGCGATTAAAAGGGAAAGTGAGCTTGATTACCGGTGCTGGATCAGGGATTGGCCAAGCCACAGCCGAATGTTTTGCACAGGAAGGTGCAAGTGTGGTGGCTGTTGATATCGATGCCACAGCAGTCAAAACTACACAGCGAGCCATTCAGGCTTCTGGAGGAAAGTGCCAGACCTTAATCCTTGATGTGAGTCAGGAAAATCAGGTGAAGGATGCGATCTCAAGCGCAGTTAAATGGTTTGGACGACTCGATATTCTTCACAACAATGCCGGTATTTCTTTGCTAAAACCCATTACCGAAACCACTGAAGCTGATTTAGATAAACTGCTAGGCGTTAACCTCAAGGGGGTTTTCTTCGGTTGTAAACACGCTATCACTCAGATGGCGAGTCAGGGGGGGGGCGTCATTATCAATACTGCGTCGGAACTGGGTCTTGTGGGGCAACCCCTATACAGTGCATATTGTGCAACCAAGGGTGGTGTTCTTGCCTTAACTCGAGCTCTAGCTGCGGAGTGGGCCGCCGAGAACATTCGGGTCAATGCGATTTGTCCGGGTCCCGTCGATACCCCTATGCTTGATGCTGAGTTTGCAATTGGCAGCAACCCTAAGGCTGAAGAAAAGGCGTTGATTTCCACAATCCCGGCAAGGCGACTCGGCAGACCCGAAGATATTGCCCGGGTAGCGCTATTTTTAGCTACGGCTGAAGCCGATTTTGTGCATGGCGCAGCGATCGTGGCAGATGGGGGAAAGACCATTCTTTAATGGAGCGCAATAGATCGTTTGTGGTTATGCGAAATCGAGGAATTCATATTGCCCTCACCTTTGATCAACATTTTATCCAAGCAGGGTTTCAGGCGCTTCCAAATGGCGAGAGTGATCGCCCACGTACACTGCCGATACTGCAGAGCAGCTAGCTCGATACTTCGGGGGCGATGCCGCATCTTGGTTAAACCTTCAGGCTATCTACGATCTAAAAACCCTATTCCATGCCCAAGGTCTCCACTAAAAAAGCCCACTTATCAGCCACTTCCTCAATCAGCTTGGTCATGGGCTTACCGGCGCCATGTCCCGCCTTCGTTTCAATCCGAATCAGCACTGGCGCATCTCCGGCATGGGCGGCCTGTAGCGCCGCCGTAAATTTGAAACTGTGGGCGGGGACGACGCGATCGTCATGATCAGCAGTCGTGATTAGAGTAGCAGGGTAGGCTACGCCAGATTTGAGATTGTGCAGTGGGGAATAGGCATAGAGGGCTTTGAATTCTTCCTCATTTTCTGGCGATCCATAGTCGGACTCCCAAGCCCAGCCGATGGTGAACTGATTAAACCTCAGCATGTCCATCACCCCGACCGCCGGAAGTACGGCGCCGAAAAGATCGGGACGTTGGGTCATGCAGGCCCCGACCAATAACCCACCATTACTACCGCCCATAATCGCCAGCTTCGCTGGTGAGGTATACCTCTGCTCAATCAGCCACTCCGCCGCTGCAATGAAATCATCAAATACCGTTTGCTTATTCAGCTTAGTCCCTGCCTGGTGCCAGTCCTCGCCGTATTCACCGCCGCCGCGCAGATTTGGTGTGGCGTAGACACCCCCCATTTCCATCCACACCAGGTTGCTGACAGAAAAACTGGGGGTCAGGGGAAAATTGAATCCGCCATAGCCATAGAGCAGTGTAGGATTGTCGCCGTTTAGCTGCAATCCTTTCTTATGGGTAATAAACATGGGTATTCGGGTCCCATCTTTGCTGGGGTAGAAAATCTGCTTGGTTTCATAGTCATTGGGCTGAAAGTTCACCTGGGGTTGGCGGAATAGGGCGCTTTCGCCACTTACCATGTCGTAGTGATAGATGGTGTTGGGTTGAGTGAAGCTGGTAAAGCTATAGAAGGTTTCTGCGTCATGGCGCTTTCCATCAAAGCCGCCAGCCGACCCAATTCCCGGTAGCCCTAGATGCCGCACAAAGGCCCCATCTAGGGCAAAGATTTTGATATCGGTATGGGCGTCTTTGAGGTAGTCCACGACGAATTGGTGGTTGAGAATGCCGACAGCGCCTAGCGTCTCTTCTGCCTGGGGAATGACTTCCCGCCAATGATCCGGGGTTGGGTTGGCGATGTCGATCGCAATCACCCGCCCCCTTGGCGCATCCAAATCTGTGCGGAACCAGAACAGGGGGCCTTCATTGTCAATAAAGCTGTATTCCGCCTCAAACGGTAAGGATCGGGGACAGCAACGCCATGGTAGATATCAACTTGGGTGTCTTGAGGGCTATTGGGATAAGTCAGCTGATTATTGGGTTGAGACATAGGACAACAGTTTGGATTTCCCACTTGGTTAGTCTAATGCGCCC
>JAKSDM010000938.1 GCA_022360135.1 Pseudanabaenales cyanobacterium
CAAGGGTTGCGGGTGCTAGCTTTGGCTAAAAAAGCAGTGGGCGCCCATCAGCATTCGATCGACCATAACGACATTGAGATGGGGTTAGTCTTTCTGGGATTGCAAGGGATGATTGACCCACCTCGTCCAGAGGCGATCGCCGCTGTTCATGCCTGTCAGTCTGCTGGCATTCAGGTCAAGATGATCACCGGAGACCACATCGCAACGGCGCGGGCGATCGCCGGGCGGATGGGTATCCAAAAGGCAGAGCAAGTTGTGGCGTTTGAGGGGCGGCAATTAGCGAAGATGGACGATCGTCAGCTGGCTCGAACAGTTGAAGATGGAGATGTATTTGCTAGAGTCGCCCCGGCTCAAAAGTTGCGACTGGTCGAAGCCCTCCAGTCTAAAGGAGAAATTGTCGCCATGACTGGCGATGGGGTGAATGATGCGCCCGCCCTAAAGCAGGCCGATATCGGCATCGCCATGGGAAAAGGCGGCACTGAGGTGGCGCGAGAAGCGGCTGATATGCTCCTCACGGACGATAACTTCGCCTCCATTGAAGCGGCTGTGGAAGAAGGACGCACCGTTTATCAAAACCTGCGGAAAGCGATCGCGTTTCTCTTACCCGTCAATGGCGGCGAATCCATGACCATTCTGATCAGTGCTCTGCTAGCAAGGGATTTACCGATTCTCTCGCTACAAGTGCTGTGGTTGAACATGATCAACTCCCTTACTATGACCGTGCCCTTGGCCTTTGAACCCAAGTCAAACGGGTTGATGCGGCAACCTCCACGTAATCCTCACGAGCCCTTAATTACCGGAAAATTGCTACATCGAATTTTGGCGGTTTCCGTGTTTAATTGGATTCTGATTTTTGGCGTCTTTGAGTGGGCGAAAAACACCACGGGGGATATTACAGTGGCTCGCACAATGGCTATACAAGCCCTCGTCGCTGCTCGCATCGTCTATCTCCTCAGTATCAGTCAATTGGGAATTAGCCTGTCCAACTACATCCGCCGCAAGTCTACATCTGTTACCAATTCACCCATCCTGATTTTGGGTATGGTCACCGCTGTTGCGCTACAACTCGTATTTAGCCAGTGGACTGTGATGAACACGCTGTTTGAAACGGCTCCTCTAACTTGGAATCAGTGGCTCATTTGCTTGCTGCCAATGTTGCCAATGCTGCCAATGGCAATCTTGGCTAACTTCATTGACCCACCTCAGGCAAAAGCTATGGTTCAAGTTACTGATTCTGCAAAAGCTTTACAATAAAGCGGTTCTCAATTGCATTGACTACACCCCACACCCCACACCCCGCCTTCACGAGATGTGTTCAACCCAAGTGAGAATTGCTATAAAGACCCCATCAACGTCGATGTCGAACATGGGTTTGTGCGACACTATCACGTCACTGATGCTTCGGTGCATGACCCCCAAATTTTTGCCAAAAATGGCTGAATTGCTGTAAACCGGATAAGATTGCTAACCGTAGTCAGCTCAATTCATCCTTAGAGTCACCCCTATATGGTCAAGAAAATCATATTGATTGGGTTTTTGATCTTTATCCCCATTTCCATCGCTGCTCATTTCCTGGAATGGGGAAAACTGATGGTTTTCATTGCCGCAGGCTTAGCAATCTTACCGCTGGCTGGTTGGATGGGGACCGCCACTGAGGAAATCGCCGTTGTCTTAGGCCCTTCTTGGGGAGGGCTCCTCAACGCCACCTTCGGTAACGCCACTGAACTGATCATCGCCCTGGTCGCCCTTAATGAGGGGTTGGTCAATGTGGTCAAAGCCAGCATCACCGGGTCCATCATCGGCAATCTGCTGCTCGTATTGGGCCTCTCCATGCTTTTGGGCGGTTTGAAGTATAAAGAACAATCCTTTCAGCCAGTGGTCGCCCGAGTCAATGCCTCTTCGATGAACCTGGCTGTTATCGCCATCTTGTTGCCCACAGCTGTCAACTATACCTCTTATGGGATTGACCAGCCCACTCTACAGCGTTTGTCGGTGGCAGTCGCCATTGTGCTGATTTTTGTGTATGGCCTCACTTTACTATTTTCAATGAAAACCCACGCTTATCTCTGTGATGTCGGTATGGCCGAGGGGGAAGGAACCTCATCCGCTAGCGAGGCTAAGCCAGAGAAAGGAGGAGCCAAGGCTGACAGCGAATCCGAACATAAGCCTAATCTGAAGCTCTGGGTAGCGGCGTTATTGGGGGCGACGCTGTTGGTCGCCATTGAGTCTGAATTGTTAGTGGATGCGCTTGAGGCGGCGACAGAGCAACTGGGGCTAACGGGACTCTTTACCGGCGTTATTCTGTTGCCAGTGATTGGCAATGCTGCAGAGCACGCCACGGCTGTTACGGTGGCCCTGAAAGATAAAATGGATCTCTCCCTTTCTGTAGCCGTGGGATCTAGCCTGCAAATCGCCCTATTTGTAGCGCCTGTTCTCGTGCTAGCCGGTTGGGTGTTGGGGCAACCCATGGATCTGGACTTTCATCCTTTTGAACTAGTTGCCGTCGCGGTTTCTGTGCTGATTGCCAATTCCATTAGCTCAGACGGTCGTTCTAACTGGCTGGAAGGCACTCTCTTGTTGGCTGCTTATACCGTACTCGGACTCGCTTTCTACTTCCACCCAGTAATTGAAGGCATCGGTTGAGTTATTCACAGGCGTTTTGATTGCGCACGCCTCATTTATGGATGAGTATCACGATCTAGAAGTAAGGAATCGATGTTCTTCCATGCCTCAACGATAGGATGCTCGAATCGGACAATATCCTCAAAGCCCAGTTCCGAAGGAACCTGAGCCATGATCTCTATTTGCGCCGATGATCTGCATAGCTGCTGCAACACTGTTTGGATCTGTCAGAGCTGATCGAGTTTTGATGGTCGAAATTTCTAGGGCTTATCTATTGACAAAAACCAAAAAAAGTGTGCCTTGCTACAATCTAATTATAGACTACTCGGGATTTATTCAAAAAGCTCCCTCTGGATTGGCTTTTGAAAATTTTGCTCCTCAAGGCATTTCTGGGATTTCTTTCTACGGCCTATCCGACCAATTTAAGCTTGACAAACGACTCGTTACATTTCTCTTTAGAAAGCTTATTTGGATGTAAGGAGCACAGCTTGATTGACATACCCAAGATAGTTATGCAAGGAGGGGGTTTGAATGGATAGAAACTACTTCTATTCCAGAATGAACGGTAATGGTGAACTAGATTACGAAATTTATCTGAATACTAAAAAGCTACTTTCTTGCCAAAAAAACTTTAAGGAACTGTGTAACCAAGACGAACTACAGTTTCAGATAGTTCACCAGTCGGAAGAACTGTGGATGAAGCTGATTGCTTATACACTTCTAGATATTGATGGCTATATTCAAACAGAGAACACTAATTGGGTAATTACACTTTTCAAGCGTGTTCATATAATTCAGAAAATCATGTTGGATCAACTGGCGCTTTTGGAAACGATGTCCCCCAAGGAATATCAGGAGATCCGCCAGATATTAGGAAATGGTAGTGGACAAGAATCCCCTGGTTTTCGCGTTCTGATGAAAATGTACAAGCCTCTCTGGAAGTCCTTTAAGCAGCATTATTTAGATAAACATAATCTGGATTTAGACAAAATTTATAACGCTGAGTATTCCCATGGTGAC
>JAKSDM010000766.1 GCA_022360135.1 Pseudanabaenales cyanobacterium
AAAGCGACGACAGAGATTGTGAGTGAGAATGGCAAGCTGGTCTCCATGCAGTTTGCTGATGAGACGTCGTTGCAGACGGATATGATTGTATTCTCGGCTGGGATTCGGCCCAGGGATGAATTGGCGCGGAACTGCGGGTTGCAGCTAGGTGAACGGGGCGGTGTGGTGATTGATGACGCCTGCCAAACGTCTGACCCCAATGTGTATGCGATCGGTGAATGTGCGCTACACTAAGGACGAAATTTTTGGCTTGGTGGCGCCTGGATATCAAATGGCCGAAGTGGCCAGTGATTGGCTGATGAATGTGGCGGCGGCGCAGCAGTTTACCGGGGCGGATATGTCCACCAAGCTGAAGCTGCTGGGGGTAGATGTGGCCAGCTTTGGGGATAATTTTGCGAAAACGCCCGGAGCCAAAGAGGTGACGGTGACGGATGCGATCGCAGGTGCCTACAAGAAACTGGTGGTGAATACGGACGGTTCGTTGTTGTTGGGAGGCATTCTGGTGGGGGATGCGTCCGCCTATGGTGCGTTGTTGCAGCTGATGCAAAACCAGATGCGATTGCCTGCCAATCCGCTGAATTTATTGACGCCAGCGGACAACGGGGCAGCGGCTTCGCTGAGTGTGGAGAACCTGCCGGATACGGCCCAGATTTGTTCTTGTAACAATGTGACGAAAGGACAAATCTGTGAGGCGATCCGTGAGGGTAATCTGACCGATATGCCCACGGTGAAAAAATGCACCAAGGCGGGGACTGGCTGCGGCGGCTGTGCGCCGTTGGTGACTGATTTGTTGAAATCAGAACTGAAGAAGGCGGGAGTGGAGGTGAAAAACCACCTGTGCGAGCATTTTCCCTATTCTCGCCAAGAGCTTTATCACTTGCTGCGGGTGGAGCAAATCAAGTCGTTTGATGCATTACTTGCTCAGCATGGGTCGGGATATGGCTGCGAAATTTGTAAGCCTGCGGTGGCGTCGATGCTGGCTTCGTCCTGGAACGATCATGTGTTGAATACGCCTCATGTGGGACTGCAGGATACGAACGATGCGTTTCTGGCCAATATCCAAAAGGATGGGACCTATTCGGTGATCCCCAGGGCGCCGGGGGGAGAGATTACGCCAGAGAAGCTGATTGTGTTGGGTCAGGTGGCGCAGGAATTTGATCTGTACACCAAAATTACCGGGGCCCAGCGGGTGGATCTGTTCGGCGCCAGGGTGGATCAGCTGCCGTTGATTTGGCGGCGACTGGTGGACGCCGGGTTTGAGTCAGGTCATGCCTATGGGAAGGCGTTGCGTACGGTGAAGTCCTGTGTGGGGAGTACGTGGTGTCGGTTTGGGGTGCAGGATTCGACTAGCCTGGCGATTGAGCTTGAGCTCCGCTACCGAGGGTTGCGATCGCCCCACAAACTCAAGTCAGCAGTGTCGGGCTGTACGCGGGAATGCGCCGAGGCGCAGGGTAAGGATTTTGGCGT
>JAKSDM010000558.1 GCA_022360135.1 Pseudanabaenales cyanobacterium
CTTTAGTTAAATCCATCATTGAATCCCTATATCCAGTTATTGGACTTAATAAAACTCCAACAGGGCTTACCCGTCCATTTCGAGAGTTTTAATCAAGTTGAGTTCGACTACTTAAGCAGTGATTTTCACCTTGACATAATCCGGGAACGGTTGAATTTGGCTCAAATCGGCCGCCAATATTGATCGCCCATTGTGTGTTTCCACTTCTCGAAAGCCTGCAAACTTGTAAGTGATATACATCATACGATTGCGATCGTTGACCACAAATTCTGACATCAAGCGCACTTGATTTTCTCGGGCGAGCTGCATGATGTAATTCAGCAAAATTGTGCCTACGCCTCTGGCCATAACGCGGCAGGACATCAGCAAGAGCTTGATTAGCCATCTTTCTGAACGACAGTTCACCAGCGCCAGCCCAATTTTGCCGTAGCCGCCAAACTTGTCCTCTAAACTGGCAATCAGCAGTTTATGTTGTTTAGATTGACGCAATTGGTTCAGTTGATCATAAGAATACGTATCACCCGTTGTATTTAATTGGTTTGTACGAATCGTCAGTTCTTCCGCTCGTTGTAAATCCTCTTCTTGGGCGATCGCAATGGTAAACGTCATATTCAGCGTGGCTAAAAACTCGGTTTGCGGACCCACAAATTCTGTTTCTGCTTGCTTACGTTGAATATCACTCAAATACATCAGCCGTCGCTGGCGTGAATCTGACGTAATAAAGCGAGGCTGCATAACTGGCAGATCCAGCAAATGATTGAGTTCAGCCGCATTGATACACAATACATCTGACAATGAGAACCGAACTTCTGCCAACTCAAACGGCTGGTCATCAATGAAAGCAATTGTGTCAAAGCCAATGTTCAGCGATTGGGCGATCGTTTGAATAGAGGCGACTTTTGAGTTCCAATTGATCTGTGGATAAAGAAAGTACTCCGCCAATCCCCATTCTCGTAGTTTTGCCAGGGCTACCGTGCTTTCATTTCGGCTCGCCAGTGATTGCAAGATTCCTCGGCTATCCAGGGTTCTAATGATATCAGCCACCTGAGGCCGCAGCCTCACCTGCTCATCTTCTAACAACACACCATGCCAGAGGGTGTTATCTAGATCCCAAACCACACATTTGATCACGGTGCGATCGGTTTGATGCGTATTGATTGATTCTGTTGGAATCGGCATCATTATAGGTGTCCTTGCATTGCTTTTATGTGTTTTGGCGTCAATACTCTGTTCCTAAGGAGAGTTGATCATCTAATCGGACCGGTTTTAGGGGCGATCGCAGCGCCATACTCCTGATAGCCGTAACCAGCGATTGTTAATTGCTGAATTTGGGTGCTGCCTTCAATGATTTCCATAATCTTGGCGTCTCGCCAATATCGTTCAACTGCAAACGCTGGGCTACACCCATTGGCTCCATGAATTTGCACCGCATCACTCGCCGCCTTCATGGCGGCGGTTGACGCAAAATATTTGGCGATGGAGGTTTCAGCAATGGACTTGGGATCGCCAATTTGCTTGAGATAGCCAGCTTGATAGCAGAGCAATCGAGCCGCCTTGGTTTGGGTAATCATGTCTGAGATTAACTGGCGAATTAACGGGTGCTCTTTAAGGTAAGTTCCAAACTGTTGACGAACACTGGTGTAATGTAGACAAGCTTCTAAACACGCCTGAGCGATACCCACACAGCCCCAAGCAACACTGTATCTACCATAGTCTAGGGCAGTGGACGCCACACAGGAAAAGCCAAATCCCACTTGACCCACTAAATTCTCACAGGGAATATGACAGTGATCGAATCGCAATTCAGCCAACATGGACGCTCTCACACCCAACATGCCGGAAATAGAGGTAATGGAAAGGCCAGGGGTGTTTTTTTCGACTAAAAATGCGGCTGATTTTCCGTCACATTGGGCAAAGATCAAGAAAACATCAGCAATTTGGCCATAAGTAATCCATTTTTTACAGCCATTGAGAATATAGATATCTCCCTCTCGTTCAGCCGTTGTTTCAACGTGCTGAGCATCACTACCAATGTTGGGTTCCGTTAGTCCAAAGGCGGCGATCGCTTCACCCGTTGCAAGTCTCGGCAACCATTGAGCTTTCTGAGCGGCATTTCCCCATTTGAGGAGCGCCTGAGCCGCCATGATATGAACCGTCAGCAAACTTCGTAAGGAAGAACAGCCCTGTCCAATCGCTTCATTCAGTAAACCATAGGTGATCAAATCCATACCGCCTCCCCCATAATTGGACGGAAGCGTTGCCCCTAAATAGCCATGATGGGCGAGTTTACTAATCAGCTCAGGGGGTGTTTTTTCTTCGCGATCAGCGCCATCGGCGCAGGGCGCAATCACTTGATGAGTGAAGGCTTTGAATTCAGCCTGAGCTGTTTGCTGTTGAGGTGTGAGGTCTAAATGCATAGTTAAATCAATGACCGCCGTCAATGATTGAGGGTGAGTGTTGCTTTTCGGTCTACTAAATGGGCGATCGCGTTAACAGTCCGAAAATTCTTCAAATCTAGATCTTCATTTTCTACCGTAATCTGAAATTCCCGTTCTACAAACAACACTAATTGTATTGCAAACATGGAATTAATAAATCCCAAACTAAAGATATCTTCATCTTCCGGTAGATCATAATTGCTTGGGAAAAAACGTGATAGAAAGCCTTTTATTTTGACTTTAATTTCGTCCATAACTCCCTCAATATTTATTTATAGGTATAGAATCCTTGGCCACTCTTCTGTCCATAATTTCCTGCATCCACTATTTGTCTAAGTAAAGGGCAAGGACGATATTTGCTATCATTAAAACTTTCATATAGCACTTCAATCGATAGCAAAATTGTATCCAGCCCGATTAAATCTGCTGTTTCTAATGGCCCCATTTTATGGCCAAAGCAAGTTTTAAAAATTCGATCTATATCCTCCACAGAAGCAACTTTATCTTGTAGCAGAAAAATTGCCTCATTGATAGTTAACATTAATACCCGATTGGATACAAACCCAGGTGAATCATTAACCATGATCCAATCTTTACCCATTTGGGTCAGTAAGGTTTGAGTGGTCGCGATTGTCTCATCACTGGTGTGGTAGCCTCGAATCACTTCTACCATTGATTTCATCGGAACTGGATTCATAAAGTGAGTGCCAATGACTTGGGACGCTCGCTTTGTCACAGAGGCAATTCGGGTAATCGGAATGGCTGATGTATTGGCGGCAAAGACAACTTCAGGTGAGCAAATGGCGTCTAGCTGAGTATAGAGCGATCGCTTAAGCGACCATTGCTCAATGACATTTTCAATCACAAATTCCGCTTCTTTCAAGACTGTATCATTGGTTGTGAACTTGATTCGGGCTAATACATCCTCTGGATTTTCAGAGGATGTTTCTCGTTTAAAAAAGCTCTGAAATCGTAGGTTTTTACAGATTTCTTGCTTGGCGCTCTCTAGAATTGCTTCAGAAAGATCAAGGAGTAGGACATGATGACCTGTTTGAGCGAGATTTTGCGCTACCCCACTGCCCATTACCCCGGCTCCAATGACACCAATAACCTGCATGTTCATAATTCTTTGTTCTGTAATGAACGACTCATTTTCTGATGATGAACTGATCTTCTCGGGTTAAATCGTGATCAGCTTTTTATGATTTTTCTGATTATGATACAGAGGGCTCGGCGTGTTGCAATTGAGCGGCGACTTCTTCATCCGTCAATGCCTCCAATTCTTCAATAAATTGAGCTTCAATCACCAACGCCAATTCTGCTACTGTAGGCGCTTCAAAGAGGGCGCGAACAGGCAGATCAATATGAAACGCTTCACGCAGCTGATTAATCAAAATACTTCCTGTCAGTGAATCTCCTCCCAATGTAAAGAAGCTATCGTGGAGACCAACCGGCTCAACCCCCAGATACGTCTGAAAACTGACCGTAATTTTACGCTCTAAATCTGTATTGGGAGCAACATAAGCATTCTTTAAATTAGGTCTAGGACGGAGAGTTTTGGCGTCGTCGTCGTCGACGAACGCTGCCTGCTGAGAAATCATCGGCGCAGGACGAAGTCGAGCTTGCAATTCTGCGGTCGAGACAATGATTTGACTAAACCCATTCCAGAACAAAATTCGCCTTAGCGCCTCAATTCCCTCATCCGCCGTAAACGCATAATCGGCAAAGTTACCCCCTGCAAACGTTTCACGTTTATCTCTGTTAGTTTGCCAAGTATCCCAGTTGACGCTAATCCAAGGAACTTTGCTCCGTTGCGTTTGCTGACAGGCAAAGGCGTCCATAAAGCGATTCGCTGTTGTGTAAGCTGTTAAGCCAGCACCGCCCAAAATCGATGCTAAAGAGGACATGAGCAGGCAAAAATCTAGCGTATTGTCTTGTAGCGCCTGCGCCAATAGGGCTGTCCCTCGCACTTTGGTCTGGAATTGTAATTCACAGTCTGACACCTTGATTTGATCCAAAGGATTTAACGCCCCTGGGACGCCAGCTGCATGGATAACCCCATTGATGGAGCCAAAGCGAGATTCAGTTAATGAGATCGCGTCTCGTAGTTGCGTAATATCGCTTACATCGGCGCTAACAACTAGCACTTCAGCGCCTAAGGCTTCTAAATCAAGCAATTTGCGAATTTTGCGACTGGTTCGACTAGATTCATCGTGGGTTTTAAGCCATTGAGACCAAGTTTCTCGGTCTGGAAAGGCCGATCGTCCCATCAGCGCCAGCCTAGCGTTTACCGTCTTAGCAAAATGTTCCGC
Organism: Pseudanabaenales cyanobacterium; assembly: GCA_022360135.1. Lineage (GTDB taxonomy): Bacteria > Cyanobacteriota > Cyanobacteriia > Phormidesmidales > Phormidesmidaceae > JAKSDM01. The sequence goes on from JAKSDM010000558.1 coordinate 4,751, forward strand.
TAAGGTTAATCCGAGTTCTCCAAGTCCTCCTGTAATCAAATACACGCCGCCTTGTCGTAGCCGAGAGGGCGTCTCTGGCGTCGCTTCCAAGCGAACAGGCTCGAAGGTCTGAACCCAACGTTGTCCACCTCGATAAGCAATGACGGTTTCAGCAGAGGAAGTCTGTAACTCCGCCATCAATGCATCAATGAGGGGAGGCATTGACGCCTGATCGAGATCAAGGTCAATACTTCGACAATTGAGTTGCGGGTATTCCTGAGGTAAAACTTTGAGTGCGCCAAGCATCATCGCCTTTTCTGGAGAGATGCTCTCCTGGCCAATTACGCTATGCCAGTGGTTGGAAATCACCGTCAACGGTAGAGGGTGCGTTAATCCATGCCGGATCAGGGCTTGAGCTAAAAATAGCAGACTGTAAAAGCCCTGCATTGTCTGATCTGGCGACGCTTCTGCTGGCAGGGGCGATAACAATGGCGTCAGGCTCCAAAAATGGGCGATCGCTGTGGGAACTTTGTTTTCAGCATACAGGGCTTGGAACAACTGATCATAATCTTGCTTGGATCCTGGATTAAGGAAATAGTGATCGCCTTGACTAGAAGCCGGATCGAGTTCAAATTGTGTCCCCGGTTCGACGATAATAACCTGCGCCCCATTTCCTATCAATCGTTGCGCCAATTCATGTCCCACTCCAATTTGATCCAGGAAAAGCAGCCAACAGTCTGCATTCGCTGAGTTAGATTGAAACTGGTAGGGTTTAGGCAGAAGCGATCGCCGCCATGAAGGCGCATAAAACCAGTCGGCCAAGTCAGTTTCCCTGGCAATAGGCGTCGGTTTAGTTAACGTCAAAGGCGCCGTGAATGCGACCGGTGTGGCAGGATCATCAATAGGAGAGACCTGTGCTGCTATCACATGCTCTCCATAAGGGGCAAATTCTGAAAATGCCGCAACCTTTTCAAAACCATGTCTGGTAAGTGCGTCTCGCCACTCTGCTGGGGATAAGAAAGGGTCTCCCATGTCGCGTTGACCGATGGGATCAGCAATGGGATTCATCAACACTGCGTCCATCAAATCAGCTTCTAGTCTGGCTTGAGTAATTTCCCAGAGTAAGAGTAATCCACCTGGAGCCAGCAGAGATCGCACACCTCCTAGCGAGCTGTCAAGATCACGAGCCACATGTAAGACATTGAAGGCAATAATCAGATCAAACTCATGGGCGTTAAACCCCTGTGATTCTGGCGATCGCTCAATGTCAAACAAGCGATAGTCAATAAACGGATAGGCGCTAAACATCTGTTGCGCTGTTTGTAAGAATAATCCGCCTACATCCGTAAAGGTATAGTGAGTTTGATGGGGCGGTAATAGAGGCAACACAGCTTCTGTTGCGGTTCCAGTTCCGGCTCCCAATTCGAGAATGCGCAGACTCACGTTAGCAGGCAATGCTTGCACAACCTGTTCGATGATTGCCTGCAAAATGGGTTTGTAATAATCCTGAGTTGGATAGCGAGGAACCGCCTGTGCCGCCTGAGTTTGGAGATTCATTGAAAAGTGAAACTCCAAGGGCTCCCGTTCTCCCGTTAAGATGACGGGTAGTTTTTCACCATAGCGCTGATAAATATCAATCCATTCTAAGGTGTCAGGCGAGCGCCGTCGGACTTCGTCCAGCAAAGTGGGGATTGTATCAGCCGGAAGCGACTGCAATTGGCTAAAGCGCCCCTGTTCATCTTGCTGTAGTTGATCCTGTTCAACTAAAATATGCAGCCAGCGGCGCACCAATTCTTGATAGCGAGGAATGATCCGGCAATGGTTGCATATTTCCTCAGGCGAGCGCCGATCAGAGGGATCTTTGAACCCGCCTAAATGTCTGAATGTCTGGTTTAGATAAGCGACACAGAGCCGATCAAGCCAGAGCCGATGCGCTTGATGTTCGGCTTCATTCAGTCCTGCCACGCCAACCATCGCTTGATGTTGACCCGCTTCAACCAGAGTTGTCCACCAATCAACAGGTTGCGTTGGCGTGGATTGAACAGATTCTGCAGGCGGATCAATCCAATAGCGTTGTCGTTCAAAGGGGTAGGTGGGTAATGGTAGACGATATCGAGACTGATGGCGATAAACGGCCTGCCAGTCCACCCGTACCCCCGAAAGCCACAATTGTCCTAAGGCATTCAAGATATACGCGATGTCAGACTGACGTTCATAAGCATGGCGTAGCGAAGTTAAGACGAGTGGGGCGTTTTCTGGCTCAAATTCTAAGTGTTGCAACGCCAAACTGCCTAGCGTTTGTCCCGGTCCCACTTCCAACAGAATAGAGGATTGCGATCGCCACAATTGCTGAATGCCGTCTGCAAATCGGACAGGCTGGCAGAGATGTTCCGCCCAATAACCCGGGTCAGTGGCTTGCTCTGCGGTAATCCAGGTTCCAGTAACATTAGAAATATAAGGAACTTTCGGCGGTTTTAAGTTAAGGGTTTTAACCACCCGGACGAGTTCGGGCGCGATCGCCTGCATCATGTGAGAATGAAAAGCATGGGAGGTTTGCACTTTACGGTGCGCAATCCCTTGTGCTTGCAATTGAGTCGCGAATTGCTCCACCGCATTAAAAGCTCCAGCCACCACACATAGATGAGACCCACTGATGGCGGATATTGAAAGGTGCTCGTTTAATAGAGCGCGAACTTCGGTTTCCGCCATCGAAACCGCTAGCATCGCACCGTGCGGTAGAGTTTGGATAAGTTGAGATCGCTTGACAATGAGTGTGAGCGCCGCTTCTAGGGACATCACCTCCGCCAGGGTCGCCGCCACATATTCTCCCAAGCTGTAACCGATCATGGCGGCAGGACGAATCCCCAACGAGCGCCACAATTGCGCCAGTGCATATTCAATCACAAACAGGGCAGGCTGGGTGAATTCTGTTTGGTTGAGCGTTTGTGTCGCCGCATCGGTGGGAGCCTGATCTCGTCCCAACATCTTCCGCAGATCAAGGCCGGGTTGATCAGGGCTGATTGCATCCCCCTCATCTGAATTGAACAGCTCCCTAAGATCTTTTCCCAATAAAGGAGTGAGAAAATCACAGCAGCAATCAACTGACTCCCGAAAAACAGGTTCGGTTTGATAGAGCTCCCGACCCATGTTGACATACTGGGTTCCTAATCCTGGAAATAAGAAGGCGATCTCGGGTTCCTGGTTATCATCATGAATACCTGTGAGAATCCGTTTGGGGTCTTGTAGCGCCTGGATCGCATCATTAATCGATTGACAGACAACCATCCGCCGATGACTGAAGCTTCGGCGCCCGACCTGCAGTGTGTAAGCCACATCTGCCAGATTAAGTTCGGGATGCTGCTGTAAATAGCTGATCAAGTTCGTTGTTGCAGCTTCTAACGCTGATTGGGTTTTGGCGGAAAGCAGTAACAATTGATGGGGAAAAGCAGACGGCGATGCCTCCTTCAATGGCGCTTCCTCTAAAACTACATGGGCATTGGTGCCGCCAAACCCAAAAGAACTCACACCCGCCCGCCGAGGAGCGCCATTGGCGCTCCATTCGGCGAGACTCGCATTGACATAGAATGGGCTATTGGCAAAATCGATTTGGGGATTAGGCGTCTCAAAATGAAGGCTGGGTGGCAAAACCTTGTGATGCAGTGCCAATACAGTTTTGATCAAGCCTGCAATACCTGCCGCCGCATCCAAATGTCCAATGTTAGTTTTCACTGAACCAATGGCGCAATGGTCCGTTTGATCACTTGAGAAGGCTTGCTTCAATGCCGCCACTTCAATTGGATCCCCCATAGGCGTTCCAGTGCCGTGCGTTTCAACATAGGTAATCGTTTCTGGCGTCACCTCCGCCATCAGTTGAGCCGTGCGGATGACTCGCGCCTGGGCCGCTTCACTGGGCGCAGTGTAACTCACTTTTTGCGCTCCATCATTGTTGACCGCAGATCCTTTGATCACAGCATAGATGAAATCTCTATCCGCGATCGCATCGGTCAATCGCTTTAATACA
>JAKSDM010000136.1 GCA_022360135.1 Pseudanabaenales cyanobacterium
GAGTTTCTGCAGGGGTGAAATCTCTCCTTGCTTGGCCCACCAGCTAGGTAGGTCAATTTGATGCGTCAGTCCGAAATTTCGCAGCAGGTCAAACACAATCCCCTGATACCACTGTGACGGCGTAATATTCTCATTGCCAATGCGACTCATATCAATCGAAGCACAGCATCCCCTGCCTGCCTTTTGCAGTCTGTCTTTGATGCGTAACCGCAGACTCGACTTGCCCATTTGTCGAGACGTTAAAACATAACAGAACTCATGGTTCAGTAAAGCGTTGTAAAGTGTCGTATCTGCCTGTCGTTCTACATAGGTGGGGTCGCTGGTCGCGAGACTACCGCCAACTCGATATTCCATTTTTAGGGTTTGACTTGTCACAGCATCTTCGGGGAAAGACGGGGTGTAGGGTATGGGGTTTGGGGTGTAGGGTTTAATGGACTCGCTTCAGCCAAGAGTGTATAGCCTCGTTCTAAACCCTTAACCCTAGATAAGACTTGGATTGAAAAATTCTCCCTGCACTCAATACTGTTATCCCTGCGCCTTACACCCTACACCTCGCCTCCTATCCCAAACAACAGAATCCCAGGAAAAGTTAGGTCAGGATAGGGGGTTAATAGCTTCTCCAGTTTCGGCGTCAAACAAATGCACTCTGTCAGCTGCGATCGCCAACCACAATTCTTCTCCGGGCTGAATTATCCGATTAGGGTCTACCCGAGCTTGTAAGATTTCCCCCGCCATCCTAACGCTGAGGTAGGTTTCACTCCCGAGCGCTTCCACCCGCATCACCTTAACCGGCAGATTTTTAGGCGCGGGTAAGCTAATGCTGAGGTGCTCTGGACGAATTCCCAAGGTGACCAGACGCCCCTCGTATTGGCCCAAGACATCTTCCCAGACGCCCGGTAAGGTGAGGCGAAATTGGGCATGGCTGATCACCAATGGGGTTTTAATCCGCACCATTAGAAAGTTGATCGGGGGGGAGCCAATAAACTCCGCCACAAAACGATTGACTGGGTGATGGTAAAGTTCCAGGGGAGGAGCAATTTGTTGGATTTGGCCCCGATCCATGACGGCGATGCGATCGCCCATCGTCAGCGCCTCAGTCTGATCATGGGTGACGTAAATCGTCGTCGTCCCTAACTGCCGCTGCAGATTGACGATCTGCGCTCGGGTTTCCGCTCGCAATTTTGCATCTAGGTTCGATAACGGCTCGTCCATCAAAAATACTTGGGGATTCCGCGCCATCGCCCGACCTAGGGCCACCCGCTGTTTCTGACCGCCAGAGAGTTGTCTGGGCAACCTATCCAACAACGTCTCAATCTGCAACATC
>JAKSDM010000693.1 GCA_022360135.1 Pseudanabaenales cyanobacterium
AAAGGAGAGTTCCTCACCATCTAGAAATGCTTCTGCGATGTAAAACATGCTGTAGTAGGCGCGAGAAGTAGCATAGTCTGGAAAGTTGTTGGCAAGTAGGAGCTTTGCAGCTTCTAAACTTTGTTGGGCTTTGAGGAGAAGTTCTCGTTGTTCGTCGGTCACAGGAGGATCCCTTTCTTACGGATGTTGCGAAGAAGAGAACTATTGCGGGTGTTGAATATTCACTCCCCAGAAATGCTGAGTTTCCTGGCGTCAACCTGGCCTACAGCGATTCGCACTAACGCTGGGTTAGCTGGCGGATCAAGGCAGTACCTCAAAATCCTCACAGTGGATTGGACGCCTTGAACTACCGCCAATACACGCTGATGATCGCGATCGCTCTGGTCAGTCAATGCCAACAGAAAACAGGCGTCAAGTATCGCTGTTATTTGTTAGTCAACCCCGTTCAAGTACAAACTGATGAACTATTTCTGCGGAGTCCGCATGTGTGACTAAGCCATGATCTTTGAATCCGACTTTCGCGGCGACGATTTTGGATACCTCATTGGCTGGCGCTATAGGAGCAATCACTCGAAGGCAACTAAGCTCATTAAGAGCGGATTGAGAGAGGGCAGTGGCAATTTCCACGGCGTATCCTTTCCGTCTCGCATTTGGCATGACCGCATACATGATCTCCACCGTCTCTTGATGATGCGGCGTCAAACCGCAGAAACCTGCAAAGGTACCGGCTTTCAGTTCTTCCACTGCGAAGGCCAGTATTGGATGCTCCGTCTCGTATGACGCAATGGTAGTCTCAAGCAGTATCCTGGCGCCCTCACTACTTTTTTGCTCATCACCAAAGGTAAGAAATCTGGTGGATTCTTGATCTGTCATAAAGCGAGTAAACGGCTCGATATCTCCTCGCACAAATTGACGAAGCCGTAAGCGATCTGTATCAATTGGTTCTCCAATCAGAGTTTTGGCGCTATTAGGCATCTGTTTTAAGTCACAGTTAACTCTGCCCTACAAGCATCCATGAAATCATCAGAGTAACCCCAATAAGATTTTGAGCGCATGGCAAGTTCTGCGTTACATTATTATTTCACAATAAACGCCATCTTGCTGAAATGGGCGAGGCAGAGCTAGAAGCATTTCTGACTTATCTAGCTGTTGTCGATCAAGTGGCTGCCTCTAGCCAAAATCAAGCTTTGAATGCAGTGCTTTTTCTCTATTGAGAATTTCCCTTTGGGCGTGTTTGACTGAGCCCCGTCGCCAACAGCACAATCCCCCCCCCCAGAATTCCTCGAAGTCCTAACGTCTCTCCTAAAAACCAGAACGAGAATAAAGCCGCAAAAACAGGTTCTAGGGTGTAGATCAAAGCGGCTTCATAAGAGGCAACCCAACGTTGGGCTAAGGTTTGTATCCAAATGGGCGTGGCCGAAACCGCTAATCCCAAATAGAGCAAAGCATTGAAATGAATCGCTATCGTCTCGAACTGGTCAACCAGTTGAGGCGCCGCCCAAACCAAGCTAAGTAGGGCCATGACCAGCAGTTGAGCGGCCGTCAGCGGTAGGGTTGGATGGCGAGGGGAAATTTTTTCAAGCAGTAAAATGTAAATCGCAATGCACACTGCACAGATAAACACCAGCAGATCCCCTTGACTCAATCCGCCGCCTTCCCAAGACATGACGCCAATCCCCACAACCGCAAGTCCGGCTGCAATCAAAATCCTAGTCGGTAACTTTCGTCCCAGGATAGTGCCTGCTATCAACGGCACTAACACGACGTTAAGGCTAAGGATGAAGGCGGCCCGGTTAGCTGAACTGGTTTCAAGCCCACTCAAAAGGAACGCACATTGGGCAAAATAAAAGCTTCCCACCAATCCGGCATCTCGTATTAGGCGAGGATTCAGTTGACGCAGCCAAGGGGCGAAGGCGATCGCCGCCAACATAAATCTAACCGTCAGAATAACTTCAGGAGGCAGGTAATTGACTACATATTTCTGTATTGGGAAAACCGTCGCCCACAATACAGTGGTCAGGATGAGGAGTAAGATACCTTGATGATGGAATTTTTTCTGTATGAACACGTTGTTAATTTTATCGCTGCTCTAACCAAATTCGGATTTGAGTTTCTGAAACGTGCTCTATCGACCTCCCCGTGGCTGGAACGTTTACGATCCAGCCAATATTGCCTGAATCATCACGGGGCTGCCAAACTCGTATCTCTGCTGGCTTGACTAATTGTTGAAACAGAACATCCCCAAAATTAGCCATTCTTAGCCATGAGAATCGACTGGGTTGATGCTAGCCTATTTCATTGAGTGTAATTAGCTGTTAGGGATATATTGGTTGCTCTTAACATCGACTGAGATAACGGGAATTGGAATATTAGGCAACCAGACTTTCCAGACCGAACCATTGCCTCAAAGTCTGTACGGGTTGATGGCAATAGAAACGGAAATCCAGACAATTCATGTTTTTAATCGGAGCGTGACGACCGCATTGCACTCCCCAATCAAAGGCTGACCAATGCTTTCTTTGGAAGCGATAGGGAAGGGGATACAAGGTACTGGAGATGAATTTGAATAGCGGTAGATACCATGTCTGGGTATGGGTGTCGTTGCCCAAAGTGAAACCAATGATAAAAGCCTCATCCTCTAAGGTAATACCCCGATTTAGCAATACATGGAGGCAATCATGGCC
>JAKSDM010001833.1 GCA_022360135.1 Pseudanabaenales cyanobacterium
CGTGGAAATACGGGCCGGTGATCGCGACGTTGCGCAAGGTCGGCACTTTGAATTTGTAGCGGTCCGCCTCGTCGCCGGTGACCGCCTCTCGGCCTTTGTCACTGAAGTTCGCGTACGGGTTCACCAACCCGACTTTCTGGTAGCTGTTCCCGCCGAGCAACGGCCCTTGATGGCAGGTCGTGCAGCCGCGGGTCATGAATTTCTCCAAGCCGCGAATTTCCCGGGCGTTCAGCGCGTCGTCGTCGCCGAGCTGCCAGTCATCGAAGCGGTCCCGCGTGATCAGCGTCCGCTCGAAGGCGGCGACGGCCTCGGCGAAACGATCGTAGCTGAGCGGGTCGTCCGCGTCGGGAAACGCCTTCGCGAACAGGGAGGGATAGTCGGCGTCCGCCTTCAACCGGCGCAGCGCCTCGGGCTCGTCTGGCATCGCCATCTCGATGGGATTGAGGACCGGCCCCTTGGCCTGCTCTTCGAGCGAGGCGGCGCGGCCGTCCCAAAACTGCGCGATTTGGAATCCCGCGTTGAGCACGGTCGGGGCGTTGCGGTCACCGCGCTCGCCAAACGCTCCCGAGGAGGTCGGCTCGTTGTCCACGCCGCCCAAGTTGTCGTCGACGCGGTGGCACGAATTGCAGGACTGCGTGCGGTTCTTCGAGAGGTTTTTGTCGAAGTACAACCTCTCGCCGAGACGCACGCGGTCGGGCGTGTCGTTTTCCGCTCCGGGCATCTTGTCGGGCAGCGTTCCGAACATCTGTGTCGCCGCGGATCGCAGTTCCGCGTGCTTCTCGGCGGAGATCTCGCCCTCGGCTCGGGCCGCGACAGTCAGCGCGACCATCGTCATAACGAACGTCACGGCGCGTTTCCGTTCTTTGGAGTGAATTTCTCTCATTCGAGTCGGTGATTTAGTTTTCAATTTCAAGTGGTCAACATGACGCCGCCCTGCGAGCATGAACGAAGGCGGAGCGACGAAATTCACGGCGAGCGGGACGGATTGCGGTTGCGCCGACGCCCCCCGGCGCCATGATCCAAGCCGCCAACCAAAACTCAACCCGAATCGTTTCTCCCACCATGCCGAAATTGGCGAATCCTTTCTCGATTCGAACCCTTGTCGTTCTCGCGCTCGCCTCGACGACCGCGGCCGTCGAGGCGCGGTCCAATCGCGTCGAGCTTCATCCGGAGTTCACGATCGAACGAGTCGCTTCCGAGCCGATCGTCGCGGAC
>JAKSDM010001342.1 GCA_022360135.1 Pseudanabaenales cyanobacterium
GGATGTGTATGAATATTTGAAAACATATGATTTGCCCTATCATCCCTATTTTGATAAGGGTTACACCACAGTAGGAGACTGGCATTCCAGCCGACCCCTCACATTGACTGATCAGCATGAGCGCGATACTCGGTTTCAGGGCCTTAAGCAAGAATGCGGCCTACACCTGCCGCAAACCCCTGGTGAAGCGGCCAGTCTTGATTCCAGTTCACTGTAGAACCAATGTATAGAAGTCAAAAAAATTAGAAGTCAGAATCTAGAATCCAGGCTATGGCTGACTGCTGACTCCTGGCTTCTGCACTTTTGCCCAATTAAATTCAATAAACCGAGGTGATTCAACCCCAAAAACAGCGCCGCCACAGAGCCTGCCACCTGGAGTTCACCTTGGCGTATCTTTCCAGCTACAGCTGAGATCGGAATCAGGAGAACATCAATGTCTTCGGTGATATCTAACATCTGTTTGCCGACTGGATGCGCGTCCTGAGCCAGAAATAGGTGGATCTTGTTGGTCTCTTTCACCGGGTTGTCATAAAGGGTGGCTAACGCTAGTAGCCGCTCCGCTGTATAGCCGGTTTCTTCTTCAAACTCTCGCCTAGCCGCAGTCGCAGCGTCTTCTTGTTCAGGGTCAAAGGTCCCGGCTGGTAACTCGATCAAGACTTCTCCCACCCCATGGCGATACTGGCGTACAAAGACAATCTCATGATTTTGGGTAATGGGTAAAACGAGTGCAATATCTGGACGAACACTGACAAAATAATCGTCAATTATCTCACCATTAGGCAGTTCTACAATATCTTGCCGAACTTTGCACCAGCGGTGGTTAAAGGCAACTTGCGATCGCAGGACTTTCCATTTTTTGTTGGCAGTCATTGCAGAGGCTCCTGAAAATGTCTAGAGTCAGCTAGATTAGGCATATGGCTAAATAGATACAATAAGATCCATGTCAGAAAACTCTGGAAATGTATTACTAGTAGATGATGAGCCTGGCTTGCGGGAAGCTGTAAAGGCCTATTTAGAAGACAGCGGCTTCAACGTGCAGGTGGCTAGTAACGCCCAAGAAGGCTGGGACCTTCTGCAGCAATCTACACCCGATATCTTGATTTCAGATATTATGATGCCTCAAGTAGATGGCTATCAGTTTCTCAAACAGGTACGAGAAGATACTCGTTTCCAGGCGCTACCCGTACTCTTTCTGACAGCGCGAGGAATGACCAGCGATCGTATCCAAGGCTACAACGCAGGTTGCGATGCCTATTTGCCCAAACCGTTTGATCCGGATGAGTTAGTTGCGATCGTCGGTAACTTGATCGGGCGGCGCGCTGCCCAGGTCTCCTCAACGGACACCCCAGACATCGCCACTATGGCGCGGCAAATCGAAGAGATTAAAGCCCTGCTGACTCAGCGAGGCGCCATCCCTCAAACCCCCTCCCCTATACGCATTGACCTGACCCCTAGAGAGCAGAGTGTACTGGATCTAGTCGCAGAAGGTCTGATGAACAAAGAAATTGCCCGCCGCCTTGAAACCAGTGTCCGCAACGTAGAAAAGTACGTCAGTCGCCTGTTTAGTAAAACTGGCACCAACAGTCGGACGGAGTTAGTCCGGTACGCATTGGAGCATGGCTTGACAACAACTTAGAGGGCTGAGGATAAGTGAATTTCAAATTTTCATGACCCATTACCCAAGTCACAATTCAAAACTCAAAAACCTGCTTCGTTCTTCCTTTTTTCTTTTTCCCTCTCTCCTCCCCTACACCCAAAACCCCACACCCAAAACCCTATCCATCAAACAAATCCAATGGAAAAGGTCCATAAGTCCCATTGACCTCCTCCACATCACAGGCGTGGTAAGACACTAAGACACCTCTAGAAGGGCCGCTGTAATCATCTAGATGCCAGGCGCCTTTAAGGGTGTTGAATTTGATATAGACGGGACCTTCCTTGTTGGGCAAGTCTAGGTTGGCTGGAGAGCCTAAAGCGGCAATGTAGTTCTCCATCGCTACTTTGCCCTGAGCTAGGGTATCAGCGCATACGCCAAGGGTTTGATAATCTGACAACTGATTAAACAGCAACAAGAACTGACGAATATCCGCTAGTTCTTCAGCAGAGAGAGTAGGAGCAGTTTCTAGACAGCTAAACCGAGCCAATTGTTTACGGGTAGCTATAATATCGGCGGCGCCGGGTTCGGAGGATGACATAAGTGCTCAAAGATGTTTCCAAAATGTCTGTTTCGGGATAACTGGGGATATAGCAGCTTTTATTGGCGCTCACCCTACCCTACACCCTATTTCTCAGCCTCGCAGGGAGAACCCCGTGAAAACCGCCATATCTACCCTACCTGTCAATGTGCATCTATGACTTATAGCTTAAGAGTGGCTGATCTGCCCTCTAGCGAACGTCCCCGTGAACGCCTGCTTTCTCATGGGTCTAAAAGCCTATCGACAGCAGAGTTGATTGCGATTCTCTTGGGCACTGGTCAGGGACCCGGCAAACTTTCCGCAGTCGGCCTGGGGCAGCATATCCTGCAAGAACTCGGTCAATATCAACGGGATGCTCTGACCGTGCTGCGAGATGTGTCAGCCCATGAGCTGATGAGAATTCCTGGTATAGGTCCAGCTAAAGCCACGACAATTCTAGCAGCTATAGAGTTAGGTAAGCGGGTGTTCCAGTCTCGCCCTCCGGAACAGACCATTGTTGATGATCCGGCAGTCGCCGCCGCCGCCCTAAGTCATGACCTAATGTGGCAACCCCAAGAACGGTTCGCCGTAGTGTTGCTAGATGTTAAGCACAGGCTATTGGGCACTCAGGTCATTACCATCGGTACAGCAACTGAAACCCTCGCCCATCCCCGCGACATCTTTCGGGAAGTAATCCGTCAAGGCGCAACCCGCTTAATCGTAGCCCACAATCATCCCTCTGGCAATCTAGAACCCAGTGTCGAAGATATCACCCTAACGCGCCAACTCCTATCTGGCGCTCAATTACTCGGCATCCCCCTACTTGATCATTTGATTTTAGGCAATGGCGATTTCTGCAGCCTGCGGCAAACGACTTCGCTATGGCGGGAGTTTTCTCAGGAAGCTTAAGGGAGTAGGAGATTGAGAGAGTAGGGGGAGTAGAGAAAGGGGAAATTTTGAGTTTTGAATTCCCTTGCCCCAATTGCTGGCCCAACTCCAGCTGTGCTAAATTAAATAGCCTCGGGCGATTAGCACAGGGGTAGCGCGCTTCCTTCACACGGAAGAGGTCACTGGTTCGAACCCAGTATCGCCCATCCCTCTCAAACCCCTTAAAAGCAAAGCTCATAATTTGCCTTTGCAGCTCATCACTTTTGTAAAGTTTGGCGATTGCCAAACAGTTAGCCGTCCGCCAAAATTTGGGCGCTCAGTTCTGCCAGTTTCGTAATTGAACCAGGCCGTATATACTTTATTGGCACTCTAATTTGTGGAAGTTGATTGGTATGAGCGAAGCGTTACAAGCGACATTAGAGCGTATCGCTGAGCAGCAAGAGGCGAATACAACTGCGATCGCAACCTTAATCGAACGTCAGGTCCAGAACGAAGCTGCGATCTCAAATCTGATTGAACGTCAGGTCCAGAACGAAACGACAATTGCGCGGCTGTTGCAGATGACTGAACGCCTGGTGCCCCAAGTGATTAAAAATACCGAGCGTCTAAACAACCTTAGTGGTGGCATATAGACGGAGAAAACACTCTTACTATCTATTGAGAGCAAAAAACGAAGTTTCAAGGTTTTTAGTCGCTAACTTTTGAGCCCAGTTCAATTTTCAAGGCGCCCTTTGATTGTTGCTTGCGCCTGAGACACCGACCAAATCCTTCCAGAAACACTTGGATCGAGCCCTGAATCCGCAGTGATTGCCCCTGAAGACTGAAACCTTGCTGGCAAGAGTTCAAATCTGATCTCGGGTTCCCTGCTCAGTCAAAGGCAAGGCTTACCAGACCATTGCCTTAAAAGCCTTCGGTGAGTCTTCCGCCTCAGCTACAACACCCAGCGCCGCCGCCAACTTATAGGCGGCCAATTCCGCCTTATTCACTCTCAGGCTATTGTCGTCTATAAGTTCTGGCCATATCTTCTACCAGAACTAGGGCTTCCTGAAAAAGTAAAAAGCCTTGATATATCTAGGTTTTAGCCGAAATATCCATAAACAAGTGCAAGGGCAATTAACGAGTTTTGGAGGTTTCAGCCGATTTTACCTTGCACTTGCCTAAGCATAAAACCTGAAA
>JAKSDM010001121.1 GCA_022360135.1 Pseudanabaenales cyanobacterium
AAGCAACGAGGTCGGCAGCGTTAGAGTTGCAGAGCTAATCACAACAATCCCTCAAAGCGTAATCATGGAAATCCTAGCACCCTAACTCAAAATTGATTTGAGCATTTTTCCCTAAGCTGGAGACGCCATACATCGGTATACCCCTCAGTGAATTTACCATAGGGGAGCTGATGTATCACAAAAGCAATACGAGAAAACTATAACTATTAGAACAAGCGCATCAGCATCAGAATGAGTTAATGAACTTGTCAGCAACTTGAATATGTAGCCGCCAATCAAAGATAACCTTTACTCTCCAGCCATAGTTATCTATCTCATCTCAAGAATGACTTTTTTGGCAATATTTAAGACTCATTTAATTGTTGACGAACATAGTCTGGATAAACCCTTTAGCAATTAACTGAACAGCTGAGAGCGGCAGATTCTGATATCCCAGGTTCTCCAGAAATGAGTAAGTATGAATGATTACAGCTAACAAAAGCTTTCCGCACCCTCTACTACACAGTATATCTGTGACATAGACCGATGATGTCGTCATTTTTGGCGCCAGGGGTTTACTGATTTGGCCCAGAGGGAAAGGCGCCAGCGGGAGAGGCAGTGGATAGAGCAAGCGAAAAACCTGCCCAGCAGATCGCCTAGAGAATTTGTTGATCCTTTAGCAGTCGCCAAGTTTTGGGCAAATTCAGCTGTAGAGCCGCCGCCACTGTCTGCAAGAGCTGCAGATTGGGCAAATGGGGATCAAGCTGCTCTGCTCGATCGAGGGCCTGCTGAGCCTGTTTCGGCTGGAACCTGTAGAGATGGACAAAGCCCAGGTAAGCCCATTGGTAAGGGTTAGTGGGATCCACTTCGGCCACATGGGTGAGGGTGGCGATCGCACCGTCGGCTTTCTGTTGCAACACCTGGGCTAAGGATAAGCCATAAAGCCACTCTAGATTATCAGGCGCTTGTTGCAGTCGATAGGTAAGGGACTGTTCCACCTGAACCAAATAATCTTGAATAGGATCGTATTGATTGATCCGGCCAGTATCGGTAAAAATCGCATCTAACTCTCCGAGCGGGAGCCCCAGCGCCAGCTGACGTAACTGAGTCGCTAGGTCAAGCTCGGGGGCTTCTATAGCGTTATTGCTGTCGCCGTCAATGCGGATTTTGGCGGTCGTTCCCGTCAATGAATAAGTCTCACCCGTTTTTCGATTCAGATAGGTGGCCTTCAACTCATAAACACCGGGGGATAGATCAGTGGCCGGGAGCATCGCCAATTGCTCCGTCACCTCAAAACCCGCCTCGGGCGGCTGGGGTTCTAAGCCGGTGTAGAGATGGCCTAAGCCAATCGCGTGATCATGTATCCAACTTTCGGGGATCCCCTGACCATCCTGGGTTTCTCCCTGCCAAGTCAGAAGCAACAAACCGTCTTGCAAGTCTTTCCAGGGACCAATCAGGTTATAGGTGACGGGGATGGCGACGCCGGGAGCAGCTTGAGCGGGTGCTAGCACCGTTTCTAGAGTTACCTGAGTCATGACTTGGTTGAGGGGCTTCACCGTCACTGGAGCGATTTGGCGGCGATACAGTCTCAGTTCACTGCCATCGGGGAGTTCCCAAGTCCGTTTCACCGCCAATTCTTGGCTTTGCTCCACCAAGCTTTGCAGCGTTTTTTTAGCCTCAGCGTGGGAACCCTGAGGGCCTTGTTCGCCAGACTTAGTGATGAACCAAACTAGCGATCGCGCATCCAGGTCAGCGTAGTCAGCGTTAAAGCTAACCTCCCGACTATAAACCCGAAAATCTTGCAAAGCGCCATAAAAATCAAGGTTCATTGGGTTTAACTGGCGAAGGTTGGGAATCACCCCCAAGGTTGACCGCAGATAGGGCGCACTCCGAACCACCTCTGCCATAATTTCTGAGTGAGGCCAGGGTTCACCCCGATCAGGCAGCCGCTGTTTCTCCAGATGGGGAGCCCCAGGTAAGGGGAAAATACTGGCCGCAACCAGTAACCCAGTGAAGCTCACCGTGCCCCAGCGCAAACAGGCTCCCCCTAGACTACGCCACAGAGTCAGACCTCTAGCCAACACCAACAGAACTACTGGAGAGTAGGGCAGAATGTGGCGAGGATCCTTATTTTGCAGCAATGACAGCAAACAATAGCAACCCAGAATAAAGCCAAATAGCCATAACCATACTCGACGGCGATGATGAATAGTCAAGGCTGGAGTCGATCGCGGCGTTTTTCGCCAACCCAACAGGGCAGTGACGATCCCGGCCAGCCAACTGCCCAATGAAATCCACAGCAGTGGGCGGGAAACCATATACGGTAATACTCGCCAATAGTATGTCCAGGCGGATAGGGGATCGCCAGGCGTCACCCCCTCAGGAATCCAAGTGGCGTTTGATTTACTGCTGGATGTGAGAATCGTCAGCCAGTTGATCTGAATCCAGAAGCCGCAGATAAGCAGCCCGATGGCAAACGCCAAACCTAGCTGAACCAGTCTGAACCATTGTCTGCTGATAACGGTTTCGAGCAACGCCCAAAGAATGGGGATCAGCAAAAACATTAGACTGGTAGGCTTACTCAGGAGCGATAGTCCCAAACCAAGGCCAAAACCAAGGCTCCACCCCCAACTGCTAGTAGGCTCCGAGGCATCACGCCACCGGGTCAGACAGGTAAAAGTAAAAATAATACAGGCGGTCAGCCCATAATCCAACAAATAGTCTGTGCGGATAAAAACAAACTCTGGAATCACCAGGCACATCCCCGCTGCCCAGAGCCCCGTCTGGCGATCGAACAAATGTCGTCCTAAAGCATAAACCGTAGCCAGGAGAACCGCCGTAAATATAAGGTTGACCATCACAGCTTGGTCAAATCCCCGGCCCAACCCAGTCAACAGGGGAACCGTCACCAAATAAACGAATGGAGCTCGGTAACTGATTGACTGCCGCCAGAGTTCCGTCCACCACTCCCCCGATAACCACTGGGGATGTTGCAAAACCCGCCAGTAGTTCAAGGCGCGGGTCAGATGATCGCCTTGATCCCAAGCCGGGACCGACCGATCCAGCCCTAACCAGGTGAGATCAACCAGTCCAGCTATCAGCCATAACAGCGCCAGGATGGCTAAATCTCGCTTCAAGCCGGGGTGTGGAGTGTGGGGTGTCGGATGGGGGGAAGTCAGGGTTTTCATGCGTAGGGATGGACGCGATTTCTGGGTAGGGCTGGGATACTGGAGAGGATGATCTTACATTACGAGAGGGTTCAGAAACCGGGGGCTGAGTTGATCCTCTAATCAGCTGCTTGAATTTTGAAATAAAACAGGTTTTTTGAGGCTTCCTGATTGAACTATTCTGATATTACCTAGTCGAATGATCTTTGCACGTGTTCACCATATCGCCATCATCTGCTCTGACTATGAGCGCTCAAAGCATTTTTATGTAGACATTTTGGGGTTATCGATTGTGCGAGAAACCTGCCGAGCTGAGCGCAATTCCTACAAGCTAGATTTGCAGATCCCGGGAGGAATTCAGATCGAACTCTTTTCTTTTCCTCAGCCGCCGCCTCGCCTGACTCGACCTGAGGCATGTGGTCTGAGGCATTTGGCCTTTGCGGTGAATAATTTGGATGAGGCAGTGGCGTATCTAAACGCTCAAGGGGTGGAGACGGAAGCCATCAGGATGGATGAACTAACCCATAGGCAATTTACCTTTTTTCGGGATCCCGATGATTTGCCGCTGGAGTTATATGAGTCAGAATCTCCAGCCAATCTGGGATGTCTACCGATAGTCCAATGAATAGTCTCGCTCGTTGGTTAAAAGCTCTGCTAGGACTGGGAATTGCGCTCAGCCTCACAATAATTGGGACGATCACGCTCCCAGATCTCGGCCAGAAGCCGCCGTCTGCTTTGGCTCAAGCGTCCGCAGTTGAGTATGAAATTCGAGGGGTTTGGCTGACCAATGTGGCCAGTGGGGTTTTGTTTTCTCCTTGGGGTGTTAGGCGGGCCTTACGTCAGCTCTCTCGACTCCATTTCAACACTGTATGTCCAGTGGTTTGGAATCGGGGAGAGACCTTCTACTGGGGATACATCACCCCAGAGTCGCCCCAACAACGCCGTCAACGATTTCAGGCGCTTTTCTCTGAACCCGCAAGTGTAAGCAAGTCATAGATGATGGAAAAGTTGGCGCCCTAAAATTCGTCCAGCAACCACTCCGACGATCGTTCTCCTAAGTCCAGTGGAATGCTGACGGCTTTGCCTAAGCGGGGGCGCTCTTTAGTGCGCTCAAGGTAGGTTTTCACCTGGGAGACGCTGCCCCAACCCTCCAGATAATTAGCGACTAGATCCAAGTGGGCCAGATATTCATCTTCGGTCATTGGGAAAGATACCTGTTCCAGATATCGCCACATCACTTGGAGCAATATTTTGCCCTGGGTGCGTCTAAGCTGAATGTCATAGGAGCATCCCCACTTGGCCAGTAGGAGCTCATGGAGATCTCGTCCTGTCATAGCTCCCATTTAACAATACAGTTGAGAGCCTGCAAATCGGCTAGGGATGCATCCATTTTCTGGCAAATTGCTACAGATTCGGGCACAAAAGGGCGACTATGAGCTTCTAAGTAGAATAGTGACTTTGAGAAATGTAATAATACTCCCAGAAAGCCTGTAAACTTCTATGACAGGGGATCAGTCGCTGGCTGCGCGATCGCAAGTCTAGGACTTGTATGGCAGTCTCCGCAGGGATTACCTGCACTCGCAACCAAAATTAAAACCCATAAGGTTGAGTAACAGGGTTTCTGCTAGTGAACATTCAGAATGCATATTTTAGCTTAGGTCATGACTCAAATTTCTGGAACTCCTGACGTCCCCGATTTAGGGCGCCGTCAGTTTATGAATCTTCTAACCTTTGGCGCTGTTACAGGAACCGCTTTAGGCGCCCTTTATCCGGTCGTCAAGTATTTCATTCCTCCCTCTAGCGGCGCCGCTGGCGGCGGCGTCATCGCTAAAGACGCTGCCGGAAACGCTGTGGTTGTCAGTGATTTTCTAGCCGGCCACAGCCCGGGAGAACGAGTTCTGACTGAAGGCCTAAAGGGAGATCCGACGTATTTAATTGTGAAGGATGACGGCGGCTTGTCCAGTTTCGCCCTCAACTCTGTTTGCACTCACTTGGGTTGTGTGGTGCCCTGGAACGGCAGTGAGAACAAATTCATCTGTCCCTGTCACGGTTCGCAGTACAACTCTGAGGGTAAGGTGGTTCGGGGACCTGCTCCTTTGTCCTTAGCCTTAGTACACGCCGATGTCACTGAAGGCGACACGGTTTCCTACACGACTTGGACTGAGACCGACTTCCGCACTGGTGAAAAGCCTTGGTGGACATAGGGCCTCCTCGGCCAAAGTTGGTTTGAATACTCTAACTTTCTAAGTTGACTGGCTTCTTGATATTTGCATGTGCTACAGATGAAAGAAAATACCTTATTGGCAAAGTGGCTCCCTGATATTCGCCGGATGACTCGTAAGGTCATCCAAGGGATGTTAATCACGATCGCGATCGCCACCCTGTTTCTGTCGATTGATTTGACTTTCCCACAGTCCGCCTCAGCCTATCCTTTCTGGGCCCAACAGAATTATGAAAACCCGCGTGAAGCGACAGGACGGCTTGCTTGCGCCAATTGCCACCTAGCTGAGAAAAAGACCATTGTCGAAGCGCCCCAAGCGGTTCTTCCCGATTCCGTTTTCAAGACGGTTGTCAAGATCCCCTACGATCTCAATTCTCAGCAGATTTTAGGCGATGGCGGCAAAGGCGGCTTGAATGTAGGCGCTGTGCTGATGCTGCCTGAGGGCTTCAAAATTGCACCGCCTGATCGCATTCCTGAGAAGTTAAAGGAAGAGGTAGGCAGTACCTACTTTGTACCCTACAGCGAGGACAAGGATAACATCGTTCTGGTTGGCCCTCTACCCGGTGATCAATACCAGGAAATTGTCTTCCCAGTCCTTTCCCCAGACCCTGCAACCGACAAGTCAATTAACTTCGGTAAGTATTCTATCCATGCTGGCGGTAATCGGGGTCGGGGGCAAGTCTATCCGACAGGTGAACCCAGCAATAATATTGTTGTCAACGCCCCTGCAACCGGTAAGGTAACTCAAGTTAGTAAAGCAGAGGATGGCAGTTATCAGGTAACCATCCAGCCTGAGGAAGGCGCTGCTGTGGTTGGCAAGGTCCCTACTGGTCTTGATCTGATTGTCGCCAGCGGCGATGAGGTGATCGCAGGCTCCCCCTTGAATGCAGATCCCAACGTGGGTGGTTTTGGTCAGATGGATACCGAGATTGTTCTTCAAAGCTCAGGCCGGGTTGCCGGTTTGATCGCTTTCTTAGCGGCTGTCACCCTATCTCAAATTTTGTTGGTGCTCAAGAAGAAACAAGTCGAGCGCGTTCAGGAAGCTGAGATGAGTTTCTAGGTCAAATCATCTTAATCCGCTTAAGCGGTTTGGGGTAGGCTAAGATGTCTACCCCCTTTTTATTCCTAATTTCTCTAACAAAACTCAATACTGAATATAGTCCTCTTGACCAAATATTTTCTATAAAAGAGATAGCATTGCTTTATGCTGCAGTCAGGCTGAAGCCATGAACGACCTTTATCCTAGCGAAGACGCTCAACAAATCCTGCAGATTGCGATCGCACGCCAAACCGAAGCAGGAGAACTGTCGCGGGATCAATTGCTGGAAATCGCCAGCGAGTTAGGGATCCCCGAAGACACCCTTTGGGCGGCCGAGCAAGAATGGTTAAGTCAGCGAGGCGTCGCCCAAGATCAGCAGACATTTGACGCCTACCGTCGGCAAAAATTTCAACATCATCTGGTCAGATACATCGCGGTCAACCTTTTTTTGCTACTGCTTAATCTCTTGATAGGCGAAGGATTCTCCTGGTCCTTATATGTTCTGTTAGGATGGGGCCTAGGGCTCGCGCTTCATGCCTGGAGCACCTTTCAACCCAAGGGCTTCAAATATGAAGAAGAATTTCAGAAATGGCGTCGCCGCCGCCAATTCAAAGAATCTTTTAACAGCTTGTTGAACCGCTTTCTCAAGATTCAAAAGTCTGGATTTTAAATATCGTGACCACCCCTCCCGATCATCATCCCAATGCTATCGAACCGCAAGAACCACGGGCTATTCCACAACGCCACTGCATTTTAATTTGTCAGCATCGCTCCTGTCTGAGAACGGGCTCTGATCAAGTGCTAAAGACCTTTCAGGCCTATATTTCGCCCAACCTAATGGTGTCTGCAAGTAGCTGCCTCGGACAATGCGGATGCGGCCCTAATGTCCGGGTCATTCCCGACGACATCTGGTACTGCCGGGTGCAACCCAACGATGTTCCTATCATCTTTGAACACCATTTGCAGGGGGGAAAGCCGGTCAGACGTCTGCTTCATCGCCGTTTACATCTACAGTATGATGCTTACTCCTACAACGCTCCTAAATCAGAGAATGCAGGGTCGGATGGCGAGGTCTAGCGGGTCATGGAAAGATTACATTGTTTGAAGCGCCGAGGGTTAATGCTTGTAAGCAGGAAACGCCGAATGGCGACGAATTCAGACGCTAGCATTCAGATTCGGCGCTGATTTCTGGCGATTAATCTTCGCAACTCCTCTGACTTTAGAGACATCATTGTAGAGGGAGTGGGAATGCTACTAGAAATAGCTCAACCCCACAATTTGGTGTGAGGTGGGATGCTATAGGTTTCGTTGTGCTGTGTAGACGGACAGAATACAATGTTTAAGCCGATATCTCTGAGCGCTGCCACATTCTTCGTCATGTTTGGGATAGCAATCCCGGCTTCAGCTAATGAGGCGGTTGAAATCGACGCATCACATGACGCATCACAGTTATTACCCTTGCAAGCAGGCAAACTGCAGCTCGAATATAACCCTGATCGACTTGATTCTACCTCTAACCAAGTCAATCAGACGGTCAATCCGCCCAATGAAGGCGTTCTTGCAATCCCACTGGTAGATGAAATCATGAATGGAGGCGACTCTGGGCAAGCGGGTTTTAGAGCCTGGGAAGGCGCCTCGGGAATTTTTTCAGTGGGGATCGGGTCGGATCTCTAAACTACTAAAGCCTCCATCGATTTCTCAAACTTCAACTTAGATCGTTTGAATGATTCAGGTATCGTAACCGGATATTTTCCTGTGAAGCAAGCAGAGCAGAAACCACCCGGCTGTTGTTGAGTAGCTTCTAACATACCCTCCCAACTAAGATAGGCGAGGGAGTCTACCCCAATCTGTTCGGTAATCTCCGCCACGGACTTAGTCGCCGCAATCAGCTGATCCTGATTATCGGTGTCAATGCCATAGAAACAAGGATGGGTGACGGGCGGCGACGAGATCCGCATATGGACTTCGACGGCGCCCGCATCTCTGAGCGCCCTGACAATTTTGCGACTCGTCGTGCCTCGTACAATGGAATCGTCTACAATCAGAATTCGCTTGCCCTCTAATACATCTCTGAGGGGATTAAGCTTCATGCGAATACCGGATTCCCGCATGATTTGGGTGGGTTGAATAAAGGTGCGTCCGACATAACGATTTTTGATCAGACCCTCTGCATAGGGAATTTCAGACCCTTGGGAAAATCCAATCGCAGCGGGCACCCCCGAGTCGGGCACTCCAATGATCAGATCCACATCAGCTGGTGATTCTTTCGCCAATTGCTGACCTAACCGTAAACGGTAACTGTATAGGCTCTCGTTGTGGAAAATGCTATCGGGTCTGGCAAAGTAGATCATCTCAAAGATGCATAGCTTACGATGCTCCTCCGCCCATTGAATAGACGTTAGCCCCGATTCCGTAATCCAGACTAATTCCCCAGGATGAATATCCCGCAGATAGTTTGCGCCAATGATGTCCAAGGCGCAAGTTTCAGAAGCTAACACGTACTGACCCGGGCCATTGGCCGGATCACTTTCTCCTATGTAGCCCAGCACCAGGGGGCGAATGCCTTGGGGATCGCGGACTCCCATCAGGCCGGTTGGGGTGGCGATCGCCAGACTAAATGCTCCATAACACCGCTTGAAAGCTGAGATAGCGCCGTCTAGCCAACCTTGTCCGGCGTTAACAGCCTCTGCGATCGCCAAAGCGATCATCTCCGAATCCGTTGTGGTGACTAGGTTAACATCAGACTTGATCAGTTCATCTCTCAACTCAGGGGCGTTGACCAAATTACCATTATGGGCCAGTGCTAGCGCCCCCAAACGAGTTTCCACCATAGCGGGTTGGGCGTTCACCACCCGACTGGATCCAGTGGTCGAGTAGCGAGTGTGCCCAACCGCCAACTCCCCAGGTAGCTGCTCCAAGATCTCCTCATTAAAAACCTGAGAAACGAGCCCCATTTCTTTATGGAGATGAAATTGTTCACCGTCAAAGGCGGCAATTCCGGCTGATTCTTGCCCTCGATGCTGTAAAGCGTAGAGACCAAAGTAGGTTAATGTAGCGGCATCCTGTCCTGAGGCATAAACACCAAAAACACCACAGGCTTCTTCAGGTTTATCAGGTCGAGGGGGGGACGGTATTGGCAAATCAGAGTCTGCCGAGGCGGGATCGAGAGCGGATGCTTCAATTGACTGGGAATTCATGTGACGCTTTGACTCCAAATTGTATGCAGAGAAGTCGATAGAGGATGATTAACGGCTGAATTCACATCTGAATCAGCCAAACATTCGGCTAAACATAAATGGGCATACAATCCATCATAAAAGTACAAGATTTGAAACACAAATTTATATAGACAGCTTAGATTCTTCGTCAAGTTAAGTGCAATTTAATTATTCCTTAAGATTCTTCAATCCTAGCATTCTCTTGCGGTAATCTTCATGTATTTTTTAAGACATTTAGGCAATCACAAGTTAGAAGTCGGGGGGTTGGAGAGCCATTCCCCTTTAAGTATCAAAGTGTTTAAGTATCAAAGTGGCGCTCAATGGCTCGGCTCCAGCGATCTCGCATCAGCTCCAGACTGGCTTCCAGAACGATCTTGTGATCAGTGGTTTGAATAGACAGTGGCGTCTGGCTATCTCCGACGACTCCCAGTCTTTCCCAAGTATTCCCTAGATTTTCCTGCAAATAGGCTTCCCAGACCATCAGAGAGTCCGGGGAAACTGACGCCAGGATACGGGCGCCCCCTTCGCCAAATAGGAGCAGATCCCAACGAAAATTTGTCTGAGAGATTTGGGCGGCTGATAGGTCTAGCTGAATATTGGCCCCTTTTCGGCCGCTGATGCATGCTTCGGCCAGGGAGATCGCCGCCCCGCCTTCCGCACAATCGTGAGCCGAGCCTACCCAGCCTTGGCGGATACCATAGCGGCAAACCGTCTGCACTTTAAGTTCCAGGTCAAAATCCACCCATGGAGGCTGACCGGCTACCGTTTGATGAATCGCGGCTAAATACTCCGAACCGCCCAACGTCACAGTTGAGCCTGAGCCACTAGCAGATGATGCAGAGGCTGCCGCAGTTGACTTTGCCAACGGCGTTCCCAGTAAGTAAATCAGATCGCCTGAATGGCGCCAGCCTTGGCCGCAAATTTGGCTCAGGTCTGAAATCAGGCCCACCATTCCCACCACTGGCGTGGGATAAATCGGTTGGGGATCCCCCTCTCTATCCAGTGTCTCGTTGTACAGAGACACATTGCCCCCGGTAACTGGGGTCGAAAAGGTCCGGCAGGCATCCGCTAACCCTCGACAGGCTTCTGCCAACTGCCAATAGCCGACGGCCTTTTCGGGGCTGCCAAAGTTCAGATTATCGGTCACAGCCAGCGGTTTGGCGCCGACACAACTGAGATTTCTGGCTGCTTCCGCCACCGCCGATTTCGCCCCTTCGTAGGGGTTGAGATAAACGTAGCGGGCGTTGCAGTCGACGGTGGCGGCGATGCCTTTCGGCGGGGATGGGGGGATGGGAGGATTTTCTCCCCCTCTCCCCTTCTCCCCTTCTCCCCTTTCCTCGCTCTTGGGTTCAACCGGCCGTAGACGAATCACCGCAGCGTCGGCATCGCCTGGGAGGAAAACTGTGTTGTTCTGGACTTGATGATCGTACTGGCGGTAAACCCAGCGTTTGGATGCGATCGTTGGAGTTTCCAAAAGTTTTAACAGGATATCCGTCCAGGTATAGGACCGTCCTGATCGGCCATTTGCATCCGGCATGATCATCCCCTGCATCTTACAAGCAGGTAATTCATCTATCCTCCAGGTCCATGCCTGACGAGCATATTCAGGGGGGTCAACCAGAAGTTCCCGGTGGTAAATCGGGGTGTTGTCAGCCAGAGCGGCGGCGGGAATTTCGGCCGCGATCTCCCCGGCGAACAGAATTCGCACCACCGGCTCCTCAATCACTGCGCCAGCGACTACAGCGTGGAGTCCCCAGCGTTCAAAGATATCAATCAGTTCTGGTTCACGCCCCGCCAGAGCAATAAACAACATCCGTTCTTGA
>JAKSDM010001011.1 GCA_022360135.1 Pseudanabaenales cyanobacterium
GCTCATGAGCTATGTCTCCCATTCCCAGGTTTGGGCGTTGGAGATCGAGGGTCAGTTGTATGTCGGCGGCAGAACCAATCGGGCTCAGGTAACCTTTGAGCAAGAATTGATTGGCGTACTGGATCAGCTTGAGTCGTCTTCGCTTGAGTCGTCTTCTTAGGAAATTTCAAAACGCTTTTTCGGCAAAGGCGGTCTGGTTAGCGGCCCATAGTTGATAGATAAAACGGCTTAGATATTGGCGGTTTACTTTAGGATCCCCCTTCTGCTTTTGAGCGCCTAACCGACTGAGCAGAGGCAAGACTTCCGTATCGAGGGCGGGATGGAATAACTCAATCGGCCAGAGGATATCAGGACTCTCATCGAGAGCATAAAGTGATAATTTGTCCGATTCTAAATAGAAAAATTCTGGGGCGATTGACTTTTCTGCGGGGGAAGATTTCTGGGCTAACGCTAATGGGCGCGCCCAGCACAATTGACGGGCCTTGACCATCTGAATCACTTCTACATAGAGACGGGTGTTCTGATGTTCCAGATAGATAATTTGATGGGGCTTAATGTCAAACATGCTCAGTCATCTGGGGGGGGTACCGTTAGGGGGCGGTTATCGCCTCCCTTAATCAAGGTAAGTCAATGTGCATTCAAATTGCCTGAACTCTGTGCTGAAACCTAGTTAGTTCAAGGATTTGCCTGCAATTTAAACGGCGATCAGCTAAGTCGATTATCGACTCCTTAATAAATTTGGCGGAATTGTCCGACTCATCCCTCAGGGAGTGCTATAACAAATGTTGGATACACTTGGGGCGAACTAACCAGACTGGTAAGAATGGGTCGTAGCGATTTGAGCCGCCCATTGCTTCAGCAATGTCGGTTATTCATAAATTTGGCTGAAATTCAAATCATCTAGAAGTAAGGAAGGGATACATTCGTGTCGGTTGAGACTATTGAACGTCGTTCGACAATCCGCAAACTTGCCCCCCGCTACCGAGTTCTGCTTCACAACGATGAATTCAACTCCATGGAGTACGTGGTGGAGACGCTAGTCAAGACAGTGCCCAGCCTGACTATTCCTCAGGCAGTAGACATTATGATGCAAGCCCATACCTCGGGAGTCGCCTTAGTGATTATCTGTGCTTTTGAACATGCTGAATTTTATTGCGAAAGTTTGCAAGCCCATGGTCTCACTAGTACGATCGAGCCCGATGAATAACACTCCTCATCCCCAGGTGTTCTGTTGAAAATTAAATGGTCTGCGATCGCCCATTGGGGAGCTGCTTGGAGAATAGGGGTTTTCCTCTTATTGCTTTTGCTGGTTTGGTTGCCCATCGCCCTACCCTATTCCCTGATTTCGGGCCAAAGCCCTAATATAGCTTGCCTGATTGTTCTCTACGTAGAGTTCTTGGTTCTCTCATGGATTTGGGGCCGACGGCTTCATCGGTTGACCCATCCCTTACGCCAATATGGTTGGGTGTGGGCTCCTGCGGTGGGTCTTGACCTGCTAAAAGCGATGATGATCGGACTAGGCGGGGTTACCAGCCTTTTTTGCATTCAGGCGGTTTTGGGTTGGGTTTCGCTTCAGCCGCTCGGGTCAAATTTCTCTCTGATCCTGTTGGAAGGATTGGGGGTTGGGTTGGCATGGGGTCTTGCTGAGGAATTTCTCTTTCGCGGTTGGTTGTTATTTGAATTAGAGCGTGATTATACGCCAGGGCTGGCTTTGTGGATTAGCAGCTTACTGTTTGCTCTGGCCCATTTCATTCGCCCCATCGCGGTAATTTTTAGGACTTGGCCTCAATTTTTTGGGCTGTTACTGTTGGGGATGGCTTTGGTTTGGGCTCGACGATCGCCCTCTCATTACTCAGGCAAGAAAGTGTCTGGCAAACTTGGATTGCCGATCGGTCTCCACGCCGGACTGGTTTGGGGTTATTACATCTTCAAGGTTGGCGACTTGGTGGACTATTCTCAACAGATTCCTGACTGGCTGACTGGTATTGACCAAAACCCCCTGGCAGGTCTTTTGGGATTGATTTTACTGAGCTTGATCGCGGTGTTTTTCCAAAGATCCGCCCGACTTTCCGCTTCCTTTTAAGCCACACTTCTTTTTAAGCCACTTAAGCCACGCCTAGGAGACTCGCGAGTAAAGCCTTCTGGGTATGGAGACGATTTTCAGCTTGATCCCATACTCTCGATTGGGGGCCTTCTATCACTTCGTTAGTAATTTCTTCCTCGCGGTGAGCCGGTAAGCAATGGAGTACAATGGCTTCCTTACTCGCCATAGAGACCAGAGATTGGTTGATCTGATAGGACTGGAATAGAGGAATTCGATCATCGGCTGACGCCTCCTGCCCCATACTGGCCCAAACGTCAGTATAGAGAATTTGAGCATCTTTGACAGCGCATTGGGGGTCAGGAGTAACCACAACTTGACTGCGATCGCCCGCCAGCTGCTTTGCTTTATCGACAATGGCCAGATTGGGCTCGTATCCAGAAGGAACGGCGACCTTAATATTCAGGCCGACCAGAGCGCAACCCAATAGCAAGGAATGGACGACATTGTTCCCATCCCCCAAATAGGTCAACGTTAGGTCTGTTAGGCCGCCAAACTCCTCTTGGATAGTCAATAGATCCGCCAAGATCTGGCAGGGATGTTCTAGATCGGTCAATGCATTGATTACGGGGATTTCAGCATAGCGGGCGAACTCCTCGATTTCTTGTTGGTCAAAGGTGCGAATGGCGACAATATCGAGATAGCGATCAAGCACTCGGGCTGTATCTGTTGTCGGTTCTCCTCGACTCACCTGAGTCACATTGGCGTTCAGGTCCAGCACTTGCCCACCCAATTGATACATCGCCACAGAGAAGCTGACGCGGGTGCGTGTGGACGCCTTCTGAAACACCAACCCCAGAACTTTCTGGGGGCATTGAAGGTTGATCGCTCCTGCTTTCATCTTGGCGGCGAGATCTAAGACACCATAAACCTCATCGCTATTCAAATCAGCCAGACTGAGTAAGTCTCGTCCCCTTAAAGACTTCATGCGGATCCCTGATATCTTCAGTGAAATTAAACCCTACCAGATTTCGTTAAGCAAGCCTAGGGAACAGTCACTTCATGTCATAACAGTTTCATGAATTCGTGAAGGTTGAGTGGAAATTAAGCGCCCAATCTTTGGGTCGCCTGTGGATAGACAATATTTCTGCGCCTGAGGATATTTCTGCGCCTCGCAGTGGGTTAACTTTTGTCATGATGGACTTAGAACCTGTTGGCGGAAATCGTTCATCAATCTAGGGTTTTCTCAGTATGGGGTTTTATTCTCGTATCCTAATGCCAAGGCTGCTTGATTTGTTGATGTCAGGGGAAAGTTTTTCCGACTATCGGCAGACACTCCTGGCTGATGTTAAGGGAGAGGTGTTGGAAATTGGCTTTGGCACTGGCTTAAACCTACGACACTATCCTGAAGCAGTTCAAAGGCTGACCGTTATTGATCCAAACCCTGGCATGAATGCGATCGCCCAAAAGCGTATTCATGCTTCTCATCTGACCATCGACACCCAGATCTTGGGCAGTGAGGCGTTACCGATGGCTGACAATACCTTCGACAGTGTTGTTAGCACCTGGACATTGTGCAGTATCCCCAAAATCGAGCAGGCGCTTGAGGAAATTCATCGAGTCCTTAAACCTGACGGACGCTTCTTCTTTATGGAACACGGGCGCAGTCCCGACCCAAGTGTCCAAATTTGGCAAGATCGACTGACCCCCATACAAAAGGTGATTGCTGACGGTTGTCACCTTAACCGACCCATGCAGGCGTTAGTTGAACGCTACTTCAAAGTATTGACTTTGGATTGCTTTTACGCTGATGGGTTTCCCCGAATTGCAGGCTATATGTACCAAGGAGCCGCAACCAAGTAGACGCCTTCATTGCTTGGCGTCAGGGGACTTTAGGGCTTCGTCTAGAACTTTGCGAGCCTGTTCCGCTTGCGATCGCGCATCCCGATAGCGCAAATTGGTTTGAGCAAACTGCTTGAGCACCTTGAAGCCCTCATTTAAGCTGGCGATTTGCTCTTCGCTGATGGTTTCATCGGTAAACAGGAGATCTATCAATTCTCTCACCTTCATTGCTTCAGCCTGAGATGACTGAACTTTCATCTTCAATTTGGCCAGGTTACTGAGAATTTGTACGGCCTCTATAACCGTATCTTCTTCCTCAGTTGTGCGCCTTGGAGGTTCTTTCATTTCGATGAATTCTTGAGGGCCAAAGCCATCCTCCAGAGGCGTCGATACTTTGCCTTCGTCCATCCACTCAATCAGCATATCCATTGCCTTTTCACGGGCCTTCATCGAGTCCTTACCAGGAACAGGAAGGATAACCTCTGGATTTTGCGCTAGCGTATATTGAACCATAATTTCAATATAGTATATTTGAACTATGTCAGGGTATTATAAATTCTACCCTCTTAAATTCACTTGCTTGTTAGCTTGTTATAAAAAGCTAGGGAATAAAAGCTGGGAAATAAACTGACTAGGAATAGCCAGATAGTCCGGCTTGACAGGTCTAAAGGTAAGTCTGTAACGGTTTCTAGCGATTGAAGATCCACCCCAAGACGGGTGCGAGGCGACTGCTCAACCCTCAATGCCAGTCAAGTAGATCGGCATGGACAGGGTCGATACTTTCAACCCTGTATCCTCAAAGAATTTTGTTAAGAAAGTGAACTTTTCATTTAAGAAGCTGAATCAATTGCTTTGATAAGCAAACCTAAGGGTTTGGAACAGTCTTTGTATGTCATAAAGAATAAAGCATTAAATAGGTATCGACTTAAGCGAGAAC
>JAKSDM010001064.1 GCA_022360135.1 Pseudanabaenales cyanobacterium
CCCCAGAAATAGGAGCCAACCGCGCCCCTCAGCTTCAAGAGCCGATTCAATCCTACCCGCTCGGGACATAACGGCTCACCAGCATCCCGCCAGTCGGGCTCTAAAGTGCAAGTGTCTGGAATGGTGGGGGGTGAATCTTCTTTAATCGCTTCCAGGCTGACGACATGCCAATGCTCAGCCTCTTCAGATTCATTCGCCAGCAACCAACCGGCTAAGTCATCTTCATGCCATCGGGTAAGCAAAACGACGACCGGGCTGTTTTCTTCAAGCCTGGTGTAAAGCGTGCTTCGCCACCATTCCTTTTGTCGTTCTCTGATTGTCTCGCTGAAGGCTTCTATGTGGTTCTTGAGCGGGTCGTCAATGATTGCGACTCCACCCGACTTCGTAGCCGGGTTGCCAATCCCCTTCCCTGTGATAGGACCGCCAACACCCGCCGCCCATACCCCACCCCCTTCAGGCGTTTCCCAGTGTTTAACCGCGCCTGCGTCTTCACGAATTTCACCGCCAGCGGCAAGATAGTTATCTCTGGCGGCTCTGCTGAGGGTGAAAGCTAAATCAGCGCTATAACTGCTGATGCCCACCCAAGCGCCTGGGTCTCGGTATAAACAGTAGGCTGAGAATAAGCGGCTAACCAGCTCCGACTTGCCATGACGGGGCGGCATGAACATCATCACCCGCTGGATTAAGCCGTCATCTACGCGCTGCAAAACATCGACCGCCCGCCTAGCCATCTCTGACCACTGGTAAGACGGCTTCACCTTGCCGATAAACTCAGCAAAGCGTAGACTGCGATCGCCGCCTTTGTTTGACGCCCGAAGCCCTGGGTAACGAATATCCTTGAGTTCAGGTATCTGGACCGCTAGGACCATACCTCTCCAGCCGCCAACCTGTCGGTGAATCAGGGTCTGGCAATATCGCTAGGCCATAACGCTTGAATGTCGCCCTTGCCTTGTTGAAGTCGTCTCGGACGCCAAAGAAGTCAGCCAGCAAGGCAAGCGCCGCTATCTTGTTATGCATTTTCAACGCCTGCCGACGGTAGACCCCTGATTCAGTCTCCGTCTCAGTCATGGCCACCGACGCGATCGCCGCTGTTACAGAGTCGTCCAATTGATTCGAGTCTTGGAATACCACGCCGTTCGGGCTGAAGCTCAATGCGTCAGTAATATTGCCAAAGGCAACCCGCCCAATCTCTTGCATCGTCTGTTCCAAGGTGATTTTCGCGTCCCGTTGGGATTCCGACCTTAGCTCTTCTAAGCAAGCCTGGACATTAGAATTTGTTAGCAGCCTTGAGGCGTTACGCCTAGCCGCTTCAGCGTTAGCTTTGTACCCAGCTCTCAAGTAAGCGGCGGTCGCGTTGAAGTCCAACATGTACTCTTCACAGAACCGCCTCTGTTTATCAGTTAAGCCTTTGTACTTCATGCCAAGTTCGTCTCGATACGGCCATAATTCCCGCAGACGCCAGCCGGGGTATGTAGGCTATCATTTTTTTTGACACAGTTAGCCACTGCTTCTCTGCCCATTTTAGGCGTATCAAAAAAAAGTTTCATGTCGTCTTGGTTGACTTACGGGCTTAACAGCGAAAACATGCTGATCTCGATTGAGCATGTTCCGAGAGGTCGTACTACGTTGCGATGCCCTTACTGCGGCGGTGGACTGACTGCCAAAAAAGGGGTGAAGAACGCCCACCACTTCGCTCATAGCGAAGAAACCTGCCAAGCAGTGAAGAGGGTAGGGGATAAATTACCTATCTTGCCCCTTTACGACAGCTTCAACCTACGGCTTCCCGGGGAAGAACTTCAGAACTTGACGCGGCTTTGGGAGAAGTACGGGAACAGCAAGATATCAGATCCAGGCCCAAGGTACACCAAGCTAATCAACAAGGGCTGCATTGCCTGGAACCCTTATAGAGGAAGATATGGCGGCTACGAGTTCACCAAGCTAGGGAAAATTCCCGTAGGCGCACTCTCTCTCAGATTGTTTAATGAGATTCAGCAAGACTTGCTGCTTCAAAAGCTAGCGGTACTAGACAATGTTGTCAAAGAAGCGTTTCAACCACTCCCACGACATTCACAAAATCAATATTGTAGTGTTGACACACAACAAGCACTGACAGATTTGCGTCTGTATCGCGCTCAGCTAAAACGCCTTCTGGCGCATCAACTTTACTATCTTGAGGTTCAAACCGATAGCGAGACCTTTTCCAAGATTGGCGTAACTCGTCGGACAGTTGAGGAGCGAGCTTCAGAGGTGGAGTCCGACTTGCGATCGCACTTCCAATCGAAAATTGTTGCCATTCGCGCCTTAGGAACTTGGGCGCATCGGGGCAATGTTGAGCTGTATTTTAAGCACCGATACAGTCGGTTTAACCGAAGGATCGGCAGCCTAACAGAGTTCTTTCAATTCCCAAATCCAACGGACGCTAAAGCAGCTCTGCAGGATCTGAGGCGGATGAGGCCGAAGGTGCTAACCTTGCAAGAGCAGGACATCCTAGAGGATAAGCCTAGCTACGTAGAACAGACAATCAAAGATGCACGGGA
>JAKSDM010000091.1 GCA_022360135.1 Pseudanabaenales cyanobacterium
CTTTAGTGGTGGCCACTCTTCAATTGATCAAGCAGGTGAAATTGGAGGTATTAGCAGAGGCGCTACCATTACCCATTTTGCTTGAAAGTCGTCGTCAGAAATTACGCAGGTTTTTGAGGCTAGAAGAATTAAGTATAGAAATCCTCTGGTTTCCTTGTGTTAAGGCTCTATTAAGTAGTATGTTCACACCTCACGACACTATTTATCTAGTGATAGACCGGACCAGTTGGGGAGTGATTAATATTTTGGTGGTGAGCGTGGTGTACGACCATAGATCTTAGCCAATTTATTGGAATTTTCTGGAGAAGAAGGGAAGCAGTAACTTGACGGAGCAACAGGAGGTATTGAGCAAAAGTATGGGGCTTCTATCGGATTATGTTCCGGTGATATTAGGGGACCGAGAATTTTGTTCACCCAAACTGGAAAAGTAGCTTGGGGATAGAAAAGCATACTTCTGTTTAAGACAGAAATGTGACACTAAGATTCAACCAGAGAATGGCTTATATCAGGAACTGAGAGACCTGCATTTGACCCCAGGTATGAAGCTTTTCCTCAATGATCAGCAGGTGACAAAGCAAAAGGGATTTGGAACTTTTAATGTAGTCTGTAAATGGAAACGGAACTATAAGGGATGTAAGACCAAAGAACCCTAGTATATTTTGACTAACTTTGACAATATAGACAGCGCGATTCAAGTCTATCAAAAACGGTTTGATATTGAAGAAATGTTCCGAGACTTTAAGGCAGGTGGTTATAGTCTTGAAGGGTCTAAATTGGAAGCAAAATGGCTCTCTAAGCTGATGATTGTGGTTGCTATTGCTTACACTAGCGCCACAATTCAAGGGAAACAAATTAAACGGATGGGAATTCAGCAATATGTCGCACGACCTGAAACTAGAGTAAAGGGGCAACGCAGACATAGTTCTTTTTATGTTGGGCAACATCTGCATCATTGGCTCCAGTTACAGCAATTGTGTCAGGAAACTGTGGGTGAACTTTTGCAAATTAACCGTCGTTGGCTCAATCATTACAAAAAAGGACAACGTGCTATAGAGCTTGCCCTATCTACTTTCTGAGCCCTATGTATCCCTGTCAGCAGTATTTCAGAAGTTACCTCTAGCCACAATCAACGTGTCAACCCATTTCCTTGGTTGACAGAAAAAAGTAGCATGAAACTGTATAAAACCCACAGGAATGAAACTCTTACGCTTAAGAGTTTATTAAGCTAACAGCAATTCCAAATTCGGAACAATTTTGCGACCTTTCAGCGATCTCGCTAATTGTCAATAATTGTTAAACTCTCTTGGAATAAGGCTTTCAGCACCGCCAAATTTTGAATTTGGAATTGCTGATTAAGCTACACTTATGTTTGACAATTAGAATCTTCTGTTCAATTTTAACTCTACAGCAACTTCGAGAGAAATAAAACACTGAATTCTATATAGATAAAATTAATACCCAATTTGATTTGAGGCTGAACATAATTACAAAGTCGATACGCAGTAACCACAGAATGTCATGTCGAGTGGAGCGAAACTGAATCGAGACATCTCAGACTTTAGCGAGAGATTGAGATTCCTCGCTAAGCTTGGAATGACACTTGGTCTCATTTAAATTTTCAATGCACAGGTACTTAATATGAACCAATGAAGCTACTCATTGTCACCCTAGGGTCTCGTGGGGATGTCCAACCCTACGTTGCTCTGGGCAGAGGCTTAAAAGCAGCTGGGCATCAGGATACGATTTGTACGAGCCCCATTTTTCAATCGTTTGTCACCCAGCATGGCCTGAACTACGGCTACATGAATAATGAGCTAATCCAGCTGATCGATTCAGACGCGGGTCGAGACGCGATTGAAAACACCGATAACTTATGGGGCGCAGTCCGAACCACGATCAAACTCTTTAAGCGGGTCAAGCCGATGTATCGACAGACTCTGCATGACATTTGGCAAACAGCCCAAGCGGTTGACCCAGATGTGCTCCTTCTGGCCTCTAAGGCGGCTATTTTAGCTGAATCCATTGCTGACAAACAGTCGATTCCCCTGTTAATGTCGATGCCGTTTCCCCAGTTTGTCCCGTCGGCTCAAGCGCCTTCCATGGGATTCCCGGATCTGAAACTCGGGGCCTGGTATAACCGGCTTACCTATCGCATCGTCCACTGGACCGTGGGTTTATACAGCGGTATTCCCAATGAATTCCGGCATCATGTCCTCCAGTTGCCCCCTAAGTCAAAACATCTGAGCATCCTGCATCGGGCCGATGGCATTCCCATTCCTCAACTCCACTGCTACAGCCAACAGGTTGTTCCTCGTCCTACGGATTGGCCGGATTGGGCTACTGTCAACGGCTATTGGTTCTTGGATCAACCGGATGACTGGCAGCCATCGGCAGCGTTGAAGACATTCCTAGACGCAGGAGAACCCCCGATTTACATTGGGTTTGGCAGCATGGCTGGACGGCTTCCACAGCGGTTGGCCAAGGTTGCCATTGAGGCATTGCAAGTGACCCATCAAAGAGGCATTCTCGCAACGGGTTGGGGCGGATTACAGACCAGCCATTTACCTGAGACGATCTTCAAACTCGATCAGGTCCCTCATGCTTGGTTGTTCCCTCATGTTTCGGCCGTGGTTCACCATGGCGGCGCCGGAACTACGGCAGCCGGATTACGGGCGGGGCGTCCCACTATTATCTGTCCCTTTTTGGGCGATCAGCCATTTTGGGGCCGACAGGTTCATGCCTTAGGGGCGGGGCCGCAGCCGATTCCACAAAAACGCCTGACTATGAAGACTTTGGCCCAGGCCATTCGCGAGGTCACTGGCAATTCGGACATGCGCGACAAAGCTGAGGCATTAGGCGCTAGGCTTCGGGCTGAGGATGGTATTGGGAATGCGATCGCAATTATTGAAACACTTTCAGATTAAGCTTATCAGGAGCAGCAGTCTGATCGATTCCTCGCCCCACCACTATCCCTCCGTTGCTGAAACCTTTATCTGTTGGGGGATAGAACTGTACTTTTGATTCACATAAGTTTGCAACCAAGATAGACTAATACCCGTGACTCTGGTGACGCCGAATTCTCTTTCGTAATAACCTTTCCAATTCCTGTAAAGTAAGTTCTACAGAAAAATTTGAGCGACAGGGACACTAAATCCTGGCAGTAGAGGTGAGGTGAGCGTATCTTTAGCTAGGAGAGTGCCAAAAAGTTGCAGCTGAGAGTCTGTCCGACGATAAATTTCCAGAGTTTTCAATTGCCAATTGATGATCCAATATGCCTGTACCCCATATAGAGAGTAGAGTTTGAGTTTGACTTCTTTGTCTCGCTGTTCGTTAAGTTCACCAGGAGAGAGAACTTCGACCATCAGTTCAGGAGCGACAATCAAGTGTCCAGATTGATCAACGCCATTGGCAAGACGTTCTTGGCTAATCCAAACAACATCAGGAATGACTGCATCAGTAGGGGAAAAAACAACCCCAGGTGTTTGAAACGATTTGCCAAGTTGAGTTTCTCTAGACCAAATTTCTAGTTCCACATGAATGTTGCCGCCTGCGCCTTGATGGCGGATGTGGGGGGCTCGGGTCACGTATAGGTCTCCGTCAATGATTTCATAACGCTTCCAACCGCCATCATCGGGCATGGCGTCGAGATCTCGGATTGTCCAGTGAAGGGAGTTGACAACCATCGACGTTACCTTTGAACTCGTCTACCAGTCTAGTTGATTATTGATTAGGATTGGTATTGATTTAGGATGGCAATAGAATCTTAAGCCGGGTAAAATACAGGCCCTGAATTTTGGTCAGCAATCGGTAAATCGAGTTGAGGTTGCCCAGTTGATTGCCTTCGGACATCCACAGGATACGGCAAAATTCCTCCGTTCATTGCTGGCCAATCTGTACCAGTCAATCTAACTCTGCCGCTATAAACAGAAGTTATCTAGAGTTTGAAACTGTGTACAAAACATGCTCTGAATTTTGGTAAGCAATGGGCAAATCGAGTTGATGGCCCAGCCGAGTCACAAAATAGTCGGCTTGATACTTATGCATTAAAGTGCTTACCTGCTCAGTTCCTAAGTGAGCGTATCCTTCAGTCAAGGCTGCTTTAAACTTATTTTTTTGGGGTTGTTCCCCCGGTTCCAACCGCCAGGGATTGGTTTCGCCGCTTAAGTCATCAAGACGCTTGTACCAAGACAATAAACCTTCCTTATTTTGAGGAAGCAATTTGTACTTAGCGATCGTTGATCGCTCAGATAGCCAAGAAAAATTAGCAAATTCAACCGGCGGAGAAATCACCAGCGCATCTTTAGGGGTATGCTGACGAATCCAGAGACACATGTCTTCCCAGGCTGGCGTTAACGCTTGAGTTTGACTGGGAAACTGCTGAATTTTCATCAGTTGCCCTTGGAATTCTCTAGCTTGAATGCTCCCCAGCCAAACCAGAAGCACTAAACTGAGCGCGATCGCGACACGTTCCGCTTTAGGGGTTAAGATCTGCTTCAAGGCGCAGACAAATAGCAAACAGGCCCCCAGGGGCAACATCACATCCCCTAAACGAAATGGATAGTACTGCAGCAGCTTGCCTTGAGTATCGAAAGGGGCGATCAATAGACCTAGTGCAAAGGGGACTAGGGTTAGCAGGGTAAAACTAGCCAAGCCTAGTCTGGCGTCATAGACAATAGGCGACTGTTTCGAAGCCCGCTGACGCCTGACGATAGCAACGCTGATTCCCAGAATGAGCAAATATATCAAGGCCAACCCCCAGCCTGATTCCCAGGACAACGGGTTCAGATGGTGAGGAAGTCTTAGAAACACATAAATATATGAGGCGTCGATTGGCCCAATTGGATTGGAAAAGCGTAAATGTTGCAACACCGACGGAATCGCAAACGCACTGGCTATCAAGTAGATCAAAATAAATGCAGCCAGACGCCGGGCATCTCTGAAGCCGCCCTTATGATTAAGGGCCAACCAACTGAGCGCCGTCAGAAATGTCCATCCGCCTACCAATACATGAAATGAGGTTGCCAACCCTAGCATTAATGCCAATAGAACCTGGCAACCTGCTAGCATCCAACTAATTCCTAAGAGTACAAACCCATAAGCAATGGCTTTAGCTTCCAGCGCACCGACTATCCACTCCTGCGCAACCACCCCCTGATAGGGGTTTATATAGATAAATAGAATGACAGACAATAACAGAAATATAAGATTGAGTCCCAGCCTGCGGCTGATCAGAAAAAGACCGGATGCAACTAAACAGTAGCAGACAAGTCGGCCAATAATAGAAGCGGCTAAAAATCCCCAGTTAGCCGCCAGTTTCCCAACAATTTCTTGGAAGAGCAAGCGATAGCCAGGAGGTTGATTGAGATACCAGTCATGAGTAATCCAAGTCGGATCAGCATATTGCCTTGCTAAGGGTAATACATCTACCTCATTCACATTACCCATGTTGCTATCAAGCAAAAATTCAAGGCTAAGAAACACCGTCAAAACAAGAATTTGCAGCCCACAACTGCTTAACTGGATTATCTGAGTATTGATTCTAGATTCTAGATTTTTAATCAACTCCAATTGCATAACGCTATGACGCACCCGATCAATGCAAACCTCAATAAGCCCTCTTCATTAGACCACTTTTCTCGCCTCTAACTGATGCAATTCCCCTGGTTTAATCGCTCCATGCTCTGTGATGATAGCGGTGATCAGATCGGCAGGGGTAATGTCAAAAGCAGGGTTGTAAAATTCAGCCTCAGCCGGTGAGGTAATGGTTTCGCCGATTTGATAGATTTCTGAGGGGGGATGCTGCTCAATCGGGATTTGACCGCCGTCAGTGAGGCTAAAGTCAACGGTTGAGAGGGGCGCCGCCACCAAAAAAGGGACTTTATGAGCTTTAGCCACCAAGGCCAGACTATAGGCGCCAATCTTAGTGGCCGTATCTCCATTAGCCGCGATCCGATCGGCCCCGACCAAGACAGCGTGAATCAAACCCTGCTGCATACAGTGGGCGGCCATGCTATCGGTGACCACCGTAACCGGGATACCCTCTTGCACACATTCCCAAGCAGTTAATCTAGATCCCTGCAGCCGGGGGCGAGTCTCGCCCACATAAATACGAGCCAAACGGCCTTCACGCCAGGCCGAACGCACAACGCCTAGAGAGGTTCCATACCCTGCGGTGGCAAGTGCGCCGTGGTTACAGTGGGTAAAGATAGTCAGCTGGGTGGGTTCGGTGGGGAGGATAGTGAGGCCGTTATCTCCGATCGCCCGGCAGGTTTGTATATCCTCGGCATGCAAGGTTTGGGCCGTTTCCAGCAATACTTTTTTGAGATGGGAGACAGAGCTAGCTGTTTGCCGAACCGTTTTCAACATGCGGTCGATCGCCCAAGCTAAATTAGCTTTGCTGGGCCGAGTTTGACGCAATTTTTCGGCGACTTTCTCCAACTCATTCAAAAAAGTGGTTCGATCCTCAGTCAAGATTTCCTCAGCCCCCAAATACATTCCATAGGCCGCTGCTACGCCGATCGCTGGGGCGCCCCGGACAATTAGGGTGTTAATAGCCGTAACCATATCTTCACAGCGGTGGATGGTCACGACTGTATATCGATGCGGCAACTGATTTTGATCAATCAGCACAACATGGTCGTCTTGCCAAATAACGGGATAAACTTGATTTTCAGCGGCAATGTACATAATTCTTTACACATCACAACTCCTTATTAGCAAGATATCTTTCGATCTCGCCTTTTTAACAGGTCAAACCCAAAAATTGTTGAGAAAAATATCGGGGTGTAGAGTCCTACACCCCATCATAAATTTTGCCCAAAGTTACTCGTGCTCGATTTTAGTGCTGAAGGCTAACCGCAGGTTGTCTAGAATCCAATTTGGCCAGGATTTGCTCAGCTAT
Organism: Pseudanabaenales cyanobacterium; assembly: GCA_022360135.1. GTDB lineage: Bacteria > Cyanobacteriota > Cyanobacteriia > Phormidesmidales > Phormidesmidaceae > JAKSDM01. Next base: position 6,902 of record JAKSDM010000091.1, read on the forward strand.
TTGCGGCGGCGTCAGACCCAGAGTTGCTTTGGATTCGTTGGGGGTGGCGTGATCCACCAAAACGTCTGGAACGCCCAACCGTTGAACCGACGCTGTGATGTTGGCGTCTAAAATTGCTTCCGCCACCGCCGAACCCAAGCCGCCGATCCGGCATCCTTCCTCAAGCGTGACCACTCGGCCAAGCCGCCGAGCCAGAGGCAGAATTAACTCAGTATCCAGGGGCTTGGCGAACCGAGGATTGACTACAGTGGCTTCAACGCCATGCTCATTCAGGATTTCAGCTGTTTGCAGAGCGGCTTGAACCATGGTTCCATACCCGACCAAGAGCAGGTCATCCCCTTGACGAAGCATCTCACCTTTGCCGATCGGCAGAGGTTCCCAGCCGTCATCCATCAGGGGAACGCCATAACCACTGCCCCGGGGATAGCGGACGGCGATCGGCCCGTCCGTGTAATTGACCCCCGTCAGGAGCATCCGCTGGAGTTCGGCTTCATCCTTAGGGGCCATGAGCACCATGTTGGGCAGACAGCGGAGGTAGGCGATATCATACATCCCCTGGTGGGTGGGGCCATCGGCCCCAACAATCCCGGCCCGATCTAGACAGAAGAATACCGGTAGTTTTTGAATGCAGATGTCGTGAACAATCTGATCATACGCTCGCTGTAGAAAGGTGGAGTAGATAGCGGCGACCGGACGCATCCCTTCACAAGCCAGACCGGCTGCCAGGGTGACGGCATGTTGTTCAGCAATGCCGACATCGATATATTGCCGCGGCAGCTTCTCCTGCAGTTTAGTCAACCCGGTTCCCTCCCCCATGGCCGCTGTAATGGCGATGATTTTGGGATTATTTTCCGCCAGTTTGACCAAAGTTTCGGCAAATACCTTGGAATACTTGGGCGGGGTTGGTTTTTGAGAAGGTTTAGCCTTTCCCGTGGCTAGGTTAAAGGGAGATTGAGCGTGGTAACCCACTTGGTCTTCCTCGGCGATCGCATAGCCCTTCCCTTTGGTGGTTGATACATGAACCAGGACAGGGCCAATATGTTTATGGGCTTCCTTGAAGGTATTGATCAACTCTGATAAATTGTGACCGTCGACAGGGCCCATATAGGTAAATCCAAGCTCTTCAAAAACCGCCCCGACCTTAGGCACAGCTAAGCGTTTCATGCCTTCTTTAACTCGATTCAATTCGGGAGTCAGGGATTCACCGACAAAGGGTAACTGCTTAAATTGCTCTTCTAAATTGCCAGTTAGAAATTGAACCGGAGGACTGAGACGGATCTTGTTAAGATATCGAGGAATCGCCCCAACATTCGGGGAAATTGACATTTCATTATCATTGAGAACCACCAATAGGTTGGTGGTTGGCAGGTGCCCAGCATGGTTAATCGCCTCAAGCGCCATCCCCCCAGTTAAAGCCCCATCCCCAATAATGGCGACAACTTTGAAATTTTCTCCTTTGCGGTCTCGCGCCAGAGCCATTCCCAAGGCTGAAGAGATACTCGTGGAAGCATGGCCTGCCCCAAAATGATCGAATTTGCTTTCAGAACGCTTGAGATAACCTGCGATCCCGTCTTTTTGTCGAAGCGTATGGAACCGGTTGTAGCGTCCAGTAATCATCTTATGGGGATAAGCCTGGTGCCCTACATCCCAAACCACTTTGTCTCGATCTAGATCCAGCGTCTGATACAAGGCTAGAGTCAGCTCTACCACGCCCAAACCAGGCCCCAGGTGTCCTCCACTCGTCGCTACTGTTTGTAGATGCTTTTCGCGAATTTGACGGGCAATCTGCTCAAGTTGATGAATCGAAAGACCGTGCAGTTGGTTTGGGTGAGTTATGTCACTCAAGTGCATACTGAATACCCTCTAGATCATGAAAATAACGTTCTAGCTATCCTTTCACTGTAGTGGATTTCTGGCGCCCAAAACGGATGGTTTTTTCACATCAATATGGGACAATCTACGCCAAGTTGGGTCAAAGCCTAATTGGATTCGACCCGACGCCCCCCACATCTTCTGCACTCACTCTGTTCATGCCGCACGTGTTGATTAAAGTTTGTTCATTAAAGTTCAGCCATGCTTAATTTTTGTTGCCAATTCTCTTTGCCAAAGCGGTCTACGATACCCTTCGCCCTCGCAGGACTCCTAGCGGTGGCCCTGCCCATTTCGCCTGTAGCAGCGCGCAATGATTTCAAAGCCTGTACGGGGAGTCTGATTGAAAGCGGGGTTGCTGATGATGATGCGATCGCCGCCTGCGCCTCAGCCCTACATCCTCGCGATGTTTCAGACTGTGTTGATGAGGTGATTGACATTAGGGAAATTTCAGCCTCGAACGCCTTATCCGCCTGCAGTCGAGTGCGTCGCCCCAAAGATCTGTCAGACTGTGTCTCTGACATCCATCGGGATTTATCTATCACCGACTCACCAGCCGTCCTAGACCACTGTCGTCGGAGTTTGCTGCCAACCCGCTTTTCAGAATGTGTGTCGGGCGTCAGCGACGCCGCTTCGTTGGGGGCCAGTGAAGCCATGCAGGCATGCATCAGCGCAGGCTTCCAGCCCCGGGATATCGCCGATAGCTTTGTGTCTTTCTGAGCAATCCCGTTGGGTCAGCCCGATAGTTGGCTTGTAGAGACGTTGCCCGCAACGTCTCTAGGTAGCGTTTGAGATCGTTTAAGGACTAGCGCCGCTTATCTCGATACTCGCAGCAATAGAAATGAGCCGATGCCTAAACCCACAAAAGTAGGCGTCCAAGCCGCCATCAAGGGAGAGAAAATGCCAGCCTCTCCCATTGCGTTAGTAATGAATGACAGCAGATAGTAGCCAAAGATAATCACAACACTGACGCCAAAACTGGTGGCTTTGCTGGCGCGGTGTGGCGTGACGCCAAGGCAGGAGCCGATAATCCCAAAGACAATGCAAATAAAGGGTAAAGCATACTTTTGCTGAACTCGTAATTCCCAGGTGCGGATTTCTTGTTCGTCCCCAGACTGACGAACAATGTTCAGATAGCGAGTCGCTCCAGCGATATTAAGCTCTTCGTTGTCTCGACCTCTAGAGGCTAAATCCAGCGGATTTCTAGAAAGCTGCAGCTCTTCTTGATTAAACTTCGCAATGTTGGCGAATGAGCCATCTGGCGAAACGAAGTAAACAGTGCCATTGTAGAAATTCCACAGGTTCTTGCCAAAGTTCCAGGTGGCTGACTCAGCGCTCACGATTTGATTCAGGCCTGACTGCGAAAAGTCCAGAATCGTCACCCCTAGCATTTCCTTACCATTGAACTTGCGGGCGTAAAACAGACGTCCGAGTTCCTTTGCCCGACTGCCGTCCGATGCGGGTTGAAACTCTCGATAAAAAATGTTTCGATCCTGGAAGGGCGGCCTTTCTGAATTCATGGCCCGCTCCAGGGTGATGGAGGCTTGATAGTTGGCGGCTGGCGCAATCAGCTCATTAATGGAGAACGTCAAGCCGGTCACAAACAGGCTCAGTACGACTGCAGGGGCAATGATACGACGCACACTAACGCCGCATCCTCGCAGGGCGACCAACTCGCTGTCACTGGAGAAACGGCTGTAGGTCATCATCGTCGCCAGCAGGGTTGACATCGGAAAGGCCAGCACAATAAATTCGGGCAGCTTGAGGAAAAAAACTTCAATGGCGATATTGAAGGCAAGCCCTGATTCAGCAATCCTGCGAATCAGGTCAAATAGGGCGCCGATGGAAATACCGATAGATGAGAACGCCCCTACCCCAAATAAAAAAGGTAAGGTTAACTCTCGGGCAATGTAGCGATCCATGACCGAAACGCCAAAGATAGACCCGTCCGGGGGCTGGAAACGCTTTGAGGCATTGTTGATGGCGGTTTGCATAATTGCCTAGAGCTTGAAACTCTCTCCTAAATAGTGTTGCCGGACTAGAGGATTACTGTAGAGATCCTCGGCGCTGCCGGAGGCAAGAATTTGACCATCGCTCATAATATAGGCTCGGTCAATGGTATGTAGCGTTTCTCGAACATTATGGTCGGTGATGAGAATACCCATATTGCGATTGCGCAAACGCCCCACAATCTCCTGAATTTCGGCAACGGCGATCGGATCAACCCCAGCAAACGGCTCATCCAGGAAAAGAAACTTGGGACCGTCGGGTCCAGCCGCCAGCGATCGGGCCAATTCAGTCCGCCGCCGTTCACCTCCCGACACTTGAATACCCAAAGTATTGGCGACTTTCTCAAGCCGAAACTCTTTGAGCAGATCATACAGCCGCTCGGGTTGCTCATGGCTGGGCACTTTGGTTTGCTCCATCACCAGCAGAATATTATCTTTAACACTCAAGTTCCTAAAAATACTGGGTTCCTGAGCCAGATAGCCAATCCCCAACCGGGCCCGCTGATGCATAGGCAGGTCCGTAATATCAATTTCATTCAGGCAAACATGCCCTTGATCCGGTTTTTCCAACCCTGTCGCCATGTAGAAAGTCGTTGTTTTACCAGCGCCGTTGGGACCCAATAGACCGACAATCTCTCCCTGTGCTACGGAAAGACTGACATGGGAAACAACAGTGCGCTTCCCATAGGATTTCTGTACATTTTCAAGCACAATTTTCAATGGACTCGTCTGGGGAGTACTACGGTTGAAGGCCATCGGCGGGATTTTATTAAGGGTAGCTGCATTGACGAGAAAAGCAAAGTTATGGAGTATACATTGTGATTGCGGCAGATTGCCCAAAGTAATCCTGGAACCCAGTGCTCAAGATTCTATGATCTAAATCAACAACTGTCCAAATATGAACGACAGAAATGCTCTCCCACAGAAGTTTCAATAGACAATCAAGATAAAAAACAATGTCAGCGTAACTTCACGGTTGGTCTGGTCCTTCTAAAGAAGATGTCTCAGAGTCCTCTTGGATCGAATTTTCAGTGTCTTCAGGGATAGGGATGGGGCTAAGATCAAGCTCTGCTGGGGGAGATGATGGAGGTCCAGAAGATGAAGCCTCTGGGGCGGTCGCCTGATTCGCAGGCAAGACATAGATCGCTTCTACCTGTTCATCGGGTTGGGGCAGCGCCACAAACCGCCCTTCATCGATTAGGTAAGTCACTGTTTCAGCCCTAAGGCTACTCCCTTCCTGCAGCACATGGACATCGCCGCTCAGAACAATACGCCGCTCTTGGCTGAAATATTGAGCTTGGGCTGAGGTAGCGTAAATTTGCTGAGCTGGGTACTCAATCTGAACATTGCCTCGGGCTGTGATCACGCCCGTATTCGAATTTGCTTCCTGCACATCCGAGCGGAGGGTAATGGCGCCGCCTTCCTCAGCGGTTTGGGCCCTGGCATTGAGCGCAAAAGGGGAGGCAAATATAACCCCTGCCAGCACAATCGGCAATCCGAGCAACGGCGCCAAGCAATTTAGCTGTCTGTGGGACAAGAGGGACATAAATGACAAGGCTTCAGTCTGGAGATGTCAGAAATTAGCGAACGAGCAAATTCAGATTGCTCTGAGCCGAAAGCTTGGTCGAGGAGGCGATGATAATTTGCCTAATCACCTTAACTGGCTAGAGATAGGAACTATCAGATGTAAAGTTTCTGCCCGATCCCGTTACCTAGTATCTAACTTAATTAGCTTGACCGGGAGCCGGTAAAGCTAATGTGCCATATTTCAGACTGAAATGTCCAGAATTGATGGCAGACTTTGATTGTGGTAAGAATTCGCCAGATCTCGATATTTTCATCTTACATTTTCAAAATCTTAGCTTGGGGAAGGGGAGGGTCTAACGCTTGGAGGGACCCGGACGGATCGACGGAGAAGATAGCTTCAGCCAACTCCTCAACCCGATCAGGCCCAACCTGCTGTAGGGCCGCTAACCATGCGGCGGCCCGATCTAATAAATCCAACACATCAATCCCACCGTAATTAGGGGCGTACTGATCCAGCCGACTGATGCCTTCTCCCAGGAGAATTGCCGCACCGCGCCAGTTTTTGTTGGTCAGGTGATAAAGGGCCACTGCTATTTGTAGGATAGCTTGGTAAAAAGATTTTTCTTGAATTTCTGCTTCCATCCAGATGGCTTCTAACGTATCGTGGCAGGCATAAAATTCCCCCTGGTTAAATTGCTCAATTCCTCGCCAAAATTCTGCGAGGGGAAATTCAGCGGGGTTGGAGGCATCAGCCGTGTGGGACATGAATTATCGTCCTTAATTGGCGCCAGTTTGTTAATTGCTTCTAAAGCAGAGGTGCTATCCTCCACTGAGAGTGTGTGTTGTTTGGAGTGTTTACATCTATGGTTACTTCCTCCTTTAAGACTCAGGTATTGGGTTCCCCTAGTTTACCTTCAGCGTCCGCTGCGCTGTACTTGCCCCAAGGGCTGGGTTGGCATGCGATCGCCTTACCCAACACGCCGCTATTCGGGACCGACGGCATTCGAGGACAGGCGGGTGATTTGCTCACAGCTCCCCTAGCACTGCAA
>JAKSDM010000501.1 GCA_022360135.1 Pseudanabaenales cyanobacterium
ATGGGCGCCATGACGCCCGCGTGAGAACAAAATAACCCCTAGTTCCTCTTCCAGCGTGGCGATCGCATGACTCACCGTTGGCTGCGTCACCCCTAATTTCCAAGCCGCTTCGCCAAAGGCCCCGCATTCAGCAACCGCAACCAATGCCCGCAGCTGTGAGGGTTTAATCCCAGAATAAGGATGTCTATTCATAACAGATAAGGTGTGACTTGCCCCGATTATGGCTGAGTTAATGAAAAATTTCAGCCTTTTCTATAGACGCCTTCTATGGAAAAGATGCAGCCCTTCGTTTGAAAGATTGGGGGGCGATCGTTAGCGTAGAGGCATTGACAAACGGAGAAGGATGACGGGTGAATGATCAGTGATATGGCCAAACGACCGGCTTGGTTCTACAACGAATATCAGCAAATTGGGACCGACTTTGAAGACCCCGCCCAAGTGGCGACGTATTACCGCAATCAGACATCTTCAACGACAGAGAGTGAACAGGCCCTGGTCGCCCAACTCAACATCCGCCCAGGACATACCGTAATTGACTTCGGGTGTGGCGCAGGAACATTCGCGATTCAGGCCGCCCTGGCGGGGGGACGGGTTGAGGCTGTGGATATCTCACAAACGATGTTGACCAATGCCCAAAAGCAGGCTGTGGCGGCGGGCGTTCAAACCCAGATCCAGTTTCACCAGGCTGGTTTTTTGACCTATGAACACAAAGCCGCCCCCGTGGATGTGATTGTCACGAAGCTGGCGCTGCATCATCTGCCTGATTTTTGGAAGCTGGCGGCGCTCTTGAGGATGGCGGCCATGCTCAAGCAGGGGGGAAGTTTATACCTGCAGGATGTGATCTATTCGTTTAACCCCGTTGAGTATAGACCCCATATTCAGGCTTGGATTGAACAGGCTGTGGTGACTGATGATGCAGGCTGGGCCAGGCGAGACTTCGAAACCCATGTTCGCGAAGAATACTCCACCTTTAGTTGGATTCTTGAAGGCATGCTGCAGCGAGCCGGTTTCAAGATCATCGAAGCTGAACCAGTTTCATCGGTATGGGCAGTTTATCTTTGCCAGAAGGTCTAGAGCAAAACCATTCATAGGTTTATTGGAGTCTGCCATGACTAAGTTAGACAGCGCCCGATTCCCATTTTGGCCGCCTAGACGACATAGGTCGCCTATTTCTCATCCTAAAGGCGCTTCCGCCAAGTTTTATGTCAGGGTGGAAACTGTTCCAGAGATTTCTGAATTTTGCAGAGGCCCGAGATA
>JAKSDM010000476.1 GCA_022360135.1 Pseudanabaenales cyanobacterium
CCGGGACCACCCTGTTCATGACCCTGCTGGCGGCGTTTGTGGTCTTACTCGCTCGCTACAGCGGGCAGGAAGACATTGTGGTGGGTTCACCCATCGCCAATCGCAACCGTCCTGAAATTGAACCTTTGATTGGTTTCTTTGTCAATACTCTGGTCCTGCGCATCCGATTGCCAGATAACCCTACCTTTGAGGAACTCCTGAATCAGGTGCGACGGGTGGCCCTGGACGCCTACGCCCACCAGGATCTGCCCTTTGAGAAGCTAGTGGAAGAACTGCAGCCGCAGCGCTCCCTCAGCTATAGTCCCCTCTTTCAGGTGATGTTCTCCTTACAAAATACGCCCAGAGAGGAACTGGAACTCCCGGGTCTGAGCTTAACTCGAATTTCAGACGGAGAAAGCGTCGCCGCCAGATTTGATTTGACCCTATTCATCTCAGAGTCATACTCTGGATTGACAGGGATGTGGCGATACAACACCGACCTGTTTGAGGCCGCTACGATTGACCGGATATCGGACCATTTCCAGACGTTGCTGACAGCGGTCGTCAGTAACCCGCAACAGCCAGTGGATCAGCTTCCCCTTCTCCAGGCCGCCGAACGGCATCAGCTATTAACGGCATGGAACCCCACCCAGACTGAGTTCCCACTGGTTGCTTGTCTCCCGCAACTGTTTGAGGCCCAGGTGGAGCATACCCCAGAAGCGACGGCCGTGCTGTTTGAAGGTCAGCAACTGTCTTATCGGGAATTGAATCGTCGCGCCAATCAACTGGCCCACTATCTGCAAACCCTCGGGGTCGGACCCGAAACTCCCGTCGGTCTCTATGTCGAGCGCTCTTTGGAGATGGTGGTGGGTCTATGGGGGGTGCTCAAAGCTGGCGGCGCCTACCTGCCGCTGGACCCATCCCATCCCCAGCAGCGAGTGGCGTCCCTGCTCGAAGACGCCCAGGTGTCGGTGCTGTTGACCCAACACCACTTGAGGGAGCGCCTGCCTGACCCCGATGTCGCCGTGGTCTGTCTGGATACCGACTGGTCTCTCATGGCTCAACAGCCTCAGGACAATCCCAACAGCGCCCTCAGACCTGACAATTTGGCCTACGTGATTTACACCTCAGGTTCGACCGGTCAACCCAAGGGCGTGACCATCGAACACCGCTCGATGGTCAACTACCTACAGGCCATTCTGCAGCGCCTAGAGCCTGCGTCTGGTCAGCACTGGGCGCTAGTGTCAACCATCGCGGCTGATTTGGGCCACACGGTTCTCTTTCCATCCTTGTGTACGGGGGGATGTTTGCATCTGCTTTCCCAGGATAGAGTGGTTGACCCGGATGCGTTTTCAGATTACTTCGAGCGACACCCGATAGACATCCTCAAAATCACCCCCTCCCATCTGGCGGCCTTACAAAGCGGCGCCCATCCTGAACGGGTGTTGCCCCGACAACAGTTGATCCTCGGCGGGGAAACCGCTCGGGCTGATTGGGTGGAACAGCTTCAGGTCATGGCGCCCCAATGCGCCATTCTGAATCACTACGGACCCACGGAGACCACAGTCGGTGTGCTGACTTACCCCGTCAAGGAGCATACCGTCTCCTCCCTCCCTTTGCCGCTCGGTCGACCGTTGGCCAATAGCCAAGTCTACATTCTGGATAAGTGTCTGCAGCCAACCCCGGTGGGTGTTCCAGGGGAGCTTCATATTGGCGGGGTCGGCTTAGCCCGAGGGTATCTGAACCGTCCAGAGTTGACGACCGAGCGGTTCATCCCTGACCCCTTCAGTGATGAACCAGAGGCCCGTTTGTATAAGACTGGAGATCGGGCTCGCTACCAGACGGACGGGAACATTGAGTTTCTTGGCCGGATCGACCGACAGGTAAAAATCCGTGGCTTTCGCATCGAATTGGGTGAGATTGAAGCGGTCTTGGCGCAGCATCCTCAGGTCCAGCAAGGGATTGTCGTCGGGGCTGAAGATGGCCCCAGCAATCAGCGTCTAGTTGCTTATGTGGTTGTGGCTGAAGCCTCACCGCCTGCGAATGAGTTGCGCCGCTTTCTCAGAGAGCGGTTGCCGGAGTACATGACGCCCTCAACCTTCGTGATGTTGGACACTTTGCCATTGACCCCCAATGGCAAGGTTGACCAGCAAGCTCTACTGGCGTCGGATACGTCCGGCCAAAGTCTTGAAACTGAATTTGTCGCCCCTCGGAACGAAACCGAAGTTCTCCTCGCTAACATTGTGACTAATGTCCTGGGACTCCTACGCCTTGGCGTTCACGATAACTTTTTTGACTTGGGAGGTCACTCTCTACATGCAACTCAGGCTATCTCCCGGATTCGGGCTGCCTTTGCAGTAGAGCTGCCCCTGAGGAGGCTGTTTGAGTATCCTACGATCGCCGGACTGGCCGAAGTTCTAGTCTCTACTCAGTTAGAGCAGGCAGATAACGCCTTACTTGAACAAATTTTGGCTGAAGTTCATGCCTTACCGGAAGATGACGCGCCAGAACAGGTGATTGAAGACCGTCAGCTTCCCCCGTCTTCCCCTTGATCCTGATAAAGCGATTTCTATCTTAGAAAGCGATTTCCACCGAAACTTCTGATAGATGATGAGGAAAGACATGATGAGTGATCTGCTAAAGCGCCTCGAACAATTCTCGCCAGAAAAACGAGAACTCATTTTGAAAAAGCTCCGGGAACAGCAGCTGGCGATAGAGGCTCAAAACCGCGCCCAAAAGCCACAAATTGTCCCGGTTCCGAAAGCGGGTGATTTACCCTTATCCTTTGCCCAAGCTAGATTGTGGTTCCTGGATCAACTAGAGGGAGGCAGTGTCGCTTACAATGCGCCATCAGCTCTTCGCTTGACGGGTCGCTTGCATGTGACGGCCCTAGAGCAAGCCATAGCAGAGGTTGTGCGGCGTCACGAAGTGCTACGGACGACCTTTCCCACCGTGAATGGGAATCCGGTCCAAAGAATCGCCGACGATTCATCTATATCCATCCCTATCCAGGATTTGCAAGCCTTATCAGACCCAGAGCAATCCTCTCAGGCGCAACGACTAGTCATTGAGGACGCCCAGCGTCAATTTGACTTGGATCGAGGACCCTTGTTACGTGTTACCCTGTTGCGGCTAGGGACAGAATCCCATGTGCTCTTGATGAATTTACACCACATTGTTTCCGATGGCTGGTCGAGATCTATCTTTATCCGTGAGGCGGCCATCCTTTACGAGGCGTTTTCAAACGGTAAGCCCTCCTCTTTACCAGAATTATCCATCCAGTATGCTGACTTTGCTCACTGGCAACGACAGTGGTTAACCGGAGAGGTGCTCGAAACTCAGCTCGACTATTGGCGACAACAATTGGCGGGAGCGCCTCCTGTCTTAGAACTCCCGACGGATCGACCCCGCCCCCCGGTTCAGACGTTTAGGGGAGGCAGAGAAACTATTGCCCTCAATGCTGACCTGACTCAGAAGCTGAAGGCGCTTAGCCAACAGTCGGGGGCGACCCTATTTATGACGCTGCTAGCCGCCTTCGCTATATTGCTAGCTCGCTACAGCGGCCAGGAAGATATTGTGTTGGGGTCTGCGATCGCCAATCGTAACCGGGTTGAACTGGAGCCTTTGATCGGCTTCTTCGTCAATACTCTGGCGTTACGGACTAACCTGCAACAGAACCCAACTTTTCAAGCGTTGTTGACGCAAGTGCGGCAGGTGACTCTAGACGCCTATACCCATCAGGATTTGCCATTTGAGAAGCTGGTTGAGGAATTGCAAGTAGAACGAACCCTAAGCCATAGCCCTCTTTTCCAGGTAATGTTCGTATTGCAAAATGCGCCCAGAGACAAGTACGAACTGCCAGGCGGCTTAAGCATGACGACTGTGCAAGCAGAGTGGTCTGTAGGCAAGTTTGATTTAACCCTCAACTTGAGCGAGACGGAGACGGAGCTGAGAGGGTTTTTGGCGTACAACTTCGATCTGTTTGATGTAACCACGATCGCTCGCATGGTCAAACATTTCCAGACTTTGCTGGAAGGGGTTGTGGTTAATCCCCAGCAGAGAGTTTCAGACTTGCCCTTGATGACTTCGACAGAGCAACGCCAATTGCTTGTAGAGTGGAACCATGCGCAGATGGATTATCCCGACAACCAATGTGTCCATCAGCTATTTGAAGAACAAGCGGCAAAGACGCCCGACGCCATTGCAGTCGTCTTTGCAGACCAGCAATTGACCTACCAGGCGTTGAACCGTCGCGCCAATCAGCTAGCCCATCATCTACAAGCCTTGGGTGTAGGCCCAGAGGTGCTTGTGGGGATTTGTGCGGAGCGTTCTATCAACATGATTATCGGGCTATTAGGCATCCTCAAAGCTGGTGGAGCCTACACGCCTTTAGATCCCGCCTATCCCCAAGCACGATTGGCTCACATCCTCTCAGACGCTCACATCTCCTTGCTGATCACCCAACAGACTCTACTAGAGCGCTTACCAGAACAGGATGGCAGAGTAGTTGTTTGTCTGGATACTGATCAGGCGCTGTTTTCGCAACAGAGCAAAGTGAATCCAGTCAGTGACGCGATCGCTAGCAATCTCGCCTATGTGATTTACACCTCCGGCTCCACCGGCAAACCCAAAGGGGTCATGGTAGCCCATCGGGGGTTATGCAATCTGGCGACAGCACAGATTAAGGCGTTTGGGGTCAGGCCAGATAGCCGGGTGCTGCAGTTTGCTTCCTTGGGCTTTGACGCTTCAGCCTCCGAGATTTTTAAGACGTTATTAGCAGGCGCAACCCTCTACCTGGCTAAGCAAGCAGACCTGTTACCCGGACCCACTTTACTTCATCTCTTACGAGAGCAGGCGATCACAATGGTCACCCTTGTGCCATCGGTGTTGGCGACACTTCCCTTCGAGGAGTTACCTGATTTAGAAACGCTAATTGTTGCTGGGGAAGCCTGCTCTGGCGATTTATTAGCGCGTTGGGCCCCCGGGCGTCGATGCTTCAATGCCTATGGACCCACTGAAGTGACAGTCTGCGCCACAATTATGGACTGTTCGGATAGTCGCCTTCGTCACCCGCCGCCGATGGGTCGCCCCATCGCTAACACTCAGGTATACCTGTTGGATAGCCACCTCAATCCGGTTCCTGTGGGTGCGGCGGGTGAACTTTACATTGGCGGCGTAGGGCTGGCTCGGGGCTATATTAACCAACCTGAGTTAACAGCCAAAAGATTCATTCCAAATCCTTTTGCGAACGCCTCAGGAATAGCTAGCTGGATGTCCGAACGCCTTTACAGAACTGGAGACCTAGCTCGCTATCGGCCGGATGGCAATATTGAGTTTTTGGGTCGCCTTGACCATCAGGTCAAGATTAATGGCGTCCGGGTTGAATTGGGTGAAATTGAGGCCATGCTGGATCAACATCCTGCCATCAATACTGCTATTGTTTCCGCCCGACATGATGGTTCGGGTAACCAGCGTCTAATTGCCTATGTCGTTCCAGAACAACCCCAATCACTCACATCTGACGCCCTACGCAGCTATCTGAAGGAAAAATTACCTCACTACATGACACCCTCTATCTTTGTCATGCTCGATGCTCTACCGTTGAACCTCAACGGCAAGGTCGACTATCCGGCGCTGCCAGATCCGCTGCAGGTAAACCTTGATTTAGCAAAATCCTATGTCGCCCCTAGCACAGAGCTGGAAAAGTTACTCGCTGACATGTGGCAAGAAATTCTTGGGGTCGAGCGGATCGGCGTTTATGACAATTTCTTTGAGCTAGGCGGTGACTCCCTAAAGGGAGCAATTTTCATCAACCAGCTTCAGGAAAGGTTGAATGACTTGGTTTATGTTGTCGCCCTGTTTGATGCGCCTACTGTTGCTGGGTTAGCCGCCTACCTCAAAGAAAAGTGTCCCGAGGCGGTTGCTCAATGGCTTGGAGAGACTGATGAACTGGACAATCGGCTCCAGAAAGCGGAGGCTTACGCTGACATCGATCAACAAATTGATCAGGCAAAAATTACCCAGATACGACAACTGATAGAACCTCTTTCATCGTTAAAGCAAGCAGATGACATAGCGGCGTCGAAAAATCCATCAGCTATCTTTATCTTGTCACCGCCACGCTCGGGTTCAACACTACTGCGGGTGATGCTGGCAGGTAATCCCCGTTTATTCGCCCCGCCAGAGCTGGAATTGCTATCTTTTAACACGCTTGAAGAGAGGCGAGCCGCCTTCTCTAACCGATATAGCTTCTGGCTGGAGGGAACAATCCGAACCTTGATGCGGATTAAGGGTTGGGACGCAGAACAAGCTAGGGAATTCATGGCGGATTGTGAGCAACAGCAGCTAACGGTAAAACGATTTTACCGATGGATCCAGACAGAGATTAGGGAGAAAATTCTGGTTGATAAGACACCTTCCTACACGCTAGATCTAGAAATCCTAAAACGAGCGGAAACAGATTTTGATCAGCCACTCTATATTCATCTAATTCGGCATCCCTGTGGCGCGATTCGCTCCTTCGAAGAAGCCAAATTAGAACAGGTATTCTTCAGATATGCCCATTCCTTCTCTAGGCGAGAGTTGGCCGAGCTAATTTGGCTGATTAGTCATCAAAATATTCGAAATTTCTTGGAAGAGATTCCCAAAGAGCGTCAATACCTCATCAAATTCGAAGATTTGCTAATTAAACCTGAGAGTTCTTTGAAGGAAGTGTGTCAATTTGTTGGCTGTGAATTTCATCCGGACATGCTGAAAATCCACGAGAATCGCCGCGATCGCATGACGGATGGAATCCACGCCCTCTCAAAAATGCTTGGAGACGTTAAATTCCATAGCCATAAGCGGATTGATCCAAAGGTTGCTCGAAATTGGGAAAAACACTTTCCCCATGATTGTCTTGGAGACATCACCAAGGAGGTTGCCAGGTCTTTGGGATACGAGTACTTTTCAAGGTCTGAGCGGCAAAAAATTCAGACCTTACATAGGGCGTTAATGCCGATTACGCCTATTCCTGACAATCTATATTTAAATGATGCAGAGGCAACGCAGCCAAGTTTCGTAAAACCTCCTTTCTTCTGTGTCCCTGGAGCAGGTGGAAATCCTATCTACTTCTATGCACTAGCACGATGTCTTGGGTTAGATCAACCATTTTATGGTTTGCAAACACCCAGTTTAGATGGAAAATCGGAGCCCTATGATCAGGTTGAAACGATGGCTGCCGATTACATTCAAGCGATCCAGACGGTTCAGCCACATGGACCTTACTTTTTAGGCGGTCATTCTACCGGCAGTCGGGTTGCCTTCGAGATGGTTCGACAGCTTTACAGTCGGGGGCAGGACGTCGCTTTACTCGCGATCATAGACTCCACAGCGCCCATCCCGACTAAGCAGAAAGATAATTTTGATTTTTTGGTAGATGATACTGCCTGGCTAGTTTTACTGGCTCAAAATATTGAAAAAATGACCAGCAAAAGTCTAGAGATGTCATACGAAACGCTTCAACCCCTCAGTTGGGATGAGCAATTAAATCTTTTTAAGACTCAGTTAGAAAGAATTAATCTAAAGTGGCTTTCTCCTGACACTAATACTGCTCAACTACACGGACTTTTACGAACTTTCAAAGCCAACTGCCAAATCAATCAGTCTTATCAGCCTCCTATAGAAGCCCTGCTAGCGAAAATTATCCTTTTGACGACTAATACGGATTATTCTGAGGAGAGTGAATCCTCTAAGATACCTCAGGAAATTCTGTCGGATCCAACCAGAGGTTGGAGTCAGTTTTCTACTAAGTCCGTGGACATCTATCAAGTTCCCGGTGACCACTATAAGATAACAGAGCCGCCTCATGTTCAGATTCTAGCTGAAAAGCTGAGAGTTGGCCTTGCACAGGCACAGACTAATGATATTGAGGCGTCAGATCAACCAATGGTGTAATCCTCCTGAATGCAAACAGGCCAACATCTAAGTGGTTGCGCAAAATTAATTACACAGTCTATGTACGGTAAAAACAGGGTGTCATGTTGAGTGGAGCGAAGTGGAATCGAAACATCTCAGACTTTAGCGGGAGATTGGGATTCCTCGCCTCTCTCGGAATGACACTAGGTATTTGTGAAATTTTCAATGCCCAGGCACTTAGCCAGAAGTTTTGGAGATCGTCTGAAAGACGATCTCTGACAACTCATTTCCAAATGAAGAATAGAGGAAGTTTTTGCCAGATTTATAAATAAGCAAAATCTAATTTGGAGAGAAGAAGGCACATGAAAAGAGAACGCACGACAAGAAAAGGTGGTTTACTGCCGAAG
>JAKSDM010000993.1 GCA_022360135.1 Pseudanabaenales cyanobacterium
CGGCCTCGACTTTCATCCAGTCACCAATGAACTTTACGTCACGGTCAATGAACGAGATGGATTGGGAGACGACCTGGCGCCTGACTACTTAACGCGTATTCGTCAGGGTGAATTCTATGGCTGGCCTTATGCTTACCTGAGCCCAGATCTACTGGATCCGCGTCAGTTAGAGGGCGATCGCAGCCGTCGCCCCGATCTCGCCGCCCAAACTCGTACGCCAGATGTTCTATTCCAGGCCCACTCCGCTGCCCTGGGGCTGCAATTCTATGACGGCGACACCTTCCCAGAAAAGTACCGCAATGGCGCCTTTGTCGCTTTTCGCGGCTCCTGGAATCGCGGTCAAGGAACTGGCTACAAAATTGTCTTCACGCCTTTCAACAATGCAGGAGGTCCAAAAGATTATTATGAAGACTTTCTGACTGGATTTTTGATCGATCCCGCCGGACCTACAACCTGGGGACGTCCTGTAGGACTTCTAGTTTTGCCCGATGGCAGCTTACTGTTTACTGAAGAGATGAATAACCGGATTTATCGGGTGCAGTATACCGGCAAGGAAGAATCTTCCCCTCGTGGTCATGAGAATCGGAGGAATCTACTGGTTGGAAGGGTTCAAAAATAGTGTCCAGTTTTTCAGCAAGAATGCTCCGACCTTGGTCGCGGACACTGAACAAAACGTACGCCTAATGCCTGACTTACAAGTTCCGCAGCATATTGCCTAAATTGTCCACACCCAACTCCTGGTGATTTGAAACAGACACCCTGCCTAATACATACAAATTTTCCTCGTGTCAGCAATATAGCATTCCAAAAAAAATCTTTATCTTTCATTATTTATTGTCCCTTTCTGCAATTCCCTCTCCCTATCCCTCTCCTCCCATTCTCCTTTCCTCCTTCCCCCCATCTTTCTCCCTCCGCCTCTATGCATAACTCCTATCCCCCCTTAGACTTAAAAGCTGAGGATTAAAATTTTCTAATAGAATTAGAGGCGATATGCGGATTCTATTTGTAGCGGCGGAAGCGGCTCCCGTGGCGAAAGTGGGCGGCATGGGGGATGTGGTGGGGGCGCTTCCCAAGGTTCTGCGGGCAATGGGGCACGACGTGCGGGTTTTTATGCCCTACTACGGCTTCTTGTCGGAAAAAATAGACATCCCCAAGGAGCCTATCTGGTGGGGCGACGCCATGTTTCAGACCTTCGCAGTATATGAAACGACGCTGCCCAAGTCAGATACGCCCCTCTATTTGTTTGGCCATCCCGCCTTTGATCCCCGACGGATTTATTTTGGCGAAGATGAGGGTTGGCGGTTCACTTTCTTCGCCAATGGCGCCGCCGAATTTGCTTGGAACTACTGGAAGCCTCAAATCATTCACTGCCACGACTGGCATACCGGGATGATTCCAGTTTGGATGCATCAGTCTCCGGAGATCGCCACCGTCTTCACGATTCACAATCTAGCCTATCAAGGTCCCTGGACTTGGCAGTTGGAAAAAATCACCTGGTGTCCCTGGTATATGCAGGGACATAATACGATGGCGGCGGCTGTGCAGTTCGCGGATCAGGTCAATACCGTCTCCCCCACCTACGCCCAACAAATCCAAACGGCTGACTATGGAGAAAAGATGGAAGGACTCCTCTCCTTTATCAGCGGTAAATTGAGCGGTATCTTGAATGGCATTGATATAGATTCCTTCAACCCTGAGACGGATCCACACATTGAGCAAACCTATACGGTTGAAACGCTAGAGAAGCGCCGCGCCAATAAAATCGCCCTGCAGGAGGAAATGGGGCTAGAGCTCAACTCGAGCGCTTTTCTGATTGGCCTGGTCGGTCGTTTGGTGGAGCAAAAAGGCTTGGATTTGGTGCTCCAAACCCTCGACCGATTCATGGCCTATACCGATGCCCAGTTTGTATTACTGGGAACAGGCGATCGCGGCTATGAGACCCAATTGTGGGAGATGGCCTCTCGGTATCCAGGCCGGATGTCTATCTACTTGCTCTACAGCGATACCCTGGCGCGCAAGATTTACGCCGGCGCCGACGCCTTTCTCATGCCCTCGCGGTTCGAACCGTGCGGTATTAGCCAGATGCTGGCCCTGCGCTACGGCTCTGTCCCAATCGTACGTCGCACCGGAGGGTTGGTAGACACAGTCGAACATCATGATCCCACAAAAGGCGCTGGCACTGGCTACTGTTTTGACCGCTATGAACCCCTTGACCTCTATACCTGTATGGTCAGGGCTTGGGAAGGCTTTCACTACAAGCAGGCCTGGCAAGCTCTGCAACAACGCGGCATGGCTCAAAACTTCAGTTGGACCCAATCTGCGCTTAAATACATCAAGCTCTACAGCCAGGTCTTAGGGCTCTCCTATGAAGAGCAGATACCTCTTGAGTTCCGCAGTCCTCCTCCGGAGACGACGGCTAAGCCAAACGAGTTGGAGACAGCGATTGATGAAGTGGGAGTCGGGTGAGGAATTAGGGAAGCAGGGGGAGCAGGGGGAGCAGGGGGAGAGGGAATGAGTAAGGTGATTCCCAGGAAAGAAACTACCAAGATGAACCCAACCCCTAACCCCATCCCCCCATTCCCCTATCTCCCCTAACCCATCCGCTCAAGACCCAATTGAATTAACTGATCGACTAATTCTGCAAATGAAACGCCACTGGCTTGCCACAGCATGGGGTACATACTGGTGGCGGTAAATCCGGGCATGGTGTTTATTTCGTTGATCAAGATTTTGCCAGTTTCTTCTATGTAGAAGAAGTCCACTCGGGCAATGCCGGCAGCATCAACCGCCTGAAACGCTGTCAGCGCCATTTCCTGGATTTGGGCTGAGGCGGCGGCTGGAATGGGGGCGGGGATTGTGAAGTCTGCAAGCCCCTCGGTGTACTTGGTTTCGTAGTCATAGAAATCGCTGTTGAAGGTAGTCTCTCCTACAACCGATGTCTTGGGATTGTCGTTGCCCAGTACAGCGCACTCGACTTCTCGGGCGTTGACGCCCGCTTCTACGACCAGGCGGCGGTCGTAGCTAGCGGCATGGTCGAGCGCTGCTTCCAGTTCGCTGCGCGATCGCACCTTCGAAATGCCTACAGAAGACCCTAGATTAGCTGGTTTCACAAAGCAGGGATAGTCCAGCTCGGCTTCGATGCGATCGCACAGCTTGGGAAACACACAGGGGTTTGACCACACTTCAGACCGATTCACCGCCAAATACTTCACCTGGGGTAACCCGGCCTGGGTGAAAACCATTTTCATGGCAATCTTGTCCATGCCTAATGCCGAACCCAGAACCCCAGAGCCGACAAAGGGCTGTTGCATCAGCTGCAGTAATCCTTGAACTGCGCCATCTTCGCCATTGGGCCCATGAAGAATGGGAAACCAAATATCGACTTCTGAGACCTGACTAAAAGAAGGCAAGCGATTGAGCATTGAGGAATTCCCCTGAACCAGCGATCCAGTTGTGGGGTCGGGTGAGCCCTCCGAATCGTCGAGCGAATTGCTGAGCGATCCCTCAACCGCTGGCAACTGTAATGGAATTCCTGACGCC
The DNA here is from genome assembly GCA_022360135.1 of Pseudanabaenales cyanobacterium. Lineage (GTDB taxonomy): Bacteria > Cyanobacteriota > Cyanobacteriia > Phormidesmidales > Phormidesmidaceae > JAKSDM01. The sequence continues at coordinate 3,541 of JAKSDM010000993.1, forward strand.
AGTACCTGCTGAGCCGTTGTCCCCATCAACCAGCCGCCATCTTTGCGGATATGAACCGGCAATACCAGATATTTATCTACATTGGCGCCTGTGGTCAGGGCGGTTGCGATCGCTTGGGCCGAACGAATAGAAACCTCATGCTCTCCAGAACAGCCGCCAAACAGCAACCCAACTCGCATCTTCGCCATTACCTAATTCCTCTTAATGCTTATCTGCAGCAATAATTTTTATAGCGATTCTCGCTGGCATAGCATACCTCTCAGTGAAGGCAGGATATAGGGTGTAAGGTGTAGTCCTTGCAAACAAGACCGGCAATCTTTAACTCAAATGTTTTAATTGATTGGGTAACTCCTGTCAAATGATCTCCTATAATATGCTGCCACTCAATCGTTTCTTTGGATAAATCTAAGCAGACAAAGCTAAATAGTTTAATCTGCTTATTTAACCAAGGTATTCTATCATCGATATAGCACAAAGGAGATAACAGAGCGTAACGATGTTGAGCGATTTTATTAGGCAGTAAATCAGCATTACCGAACAGAAGACAGAGATCATGAACAAAAACATGGAGATCCTGAAGCCTTATTTGAGTGTCGTTACACTCATTTGGATAGACGGATCGAGAAATATTGAACAGTTGGCATACCTCAAGCAGAGATTTTTCCTTAACTTTCAGAATTCCCAGGTGCTTTTCTAATTCTCCATAAAATTCTTGAGTGGTAGATATAGATTGATCTTGCAGAGAATCCCAGGGGCCGTATATAACGTTGCCAACCAAACGCTTATCCATGATTTTGATTTTGTCTAGAGAGTTTACATCTTAAGACCTCTTCGATTTTACCTCTATTTGCTTAAAGAATTCATCATTTCTCCCAGAGTTATTGCTTGTAAACCATTCTGCAAAATCTGGGAATTTTCCTTTATCATAAATATACTTAAGAACACGTTGTACTAATGGGTGTTCTAAAGGAATGTCTTTTGACGGAATGGCTGGAATACCAACGATTTCCTCATCTCCAAGAAAGTCATTAAAGTCTTCAATAGCAGTATTAAAATACTCTTGGGTTTTATAAACATTAATAATGACTGACCGATGATTTTGGTTGGGTTTAAGTTTAGTGGAACTTGAGGATAAAGGTGAAGATTCTTGTGTGGTGTTCATTGCATCTTCACTGATAGGTATTGGACCTACGTCCTTAACTAAATTACCTTGCTCTGCTTGGTGTTCAGATGATGCAGCGTCTCCCTTATGAATCGTAGGAGATTGATGGTCCTGATCAGGATATAACCTGATTGCTTGATTCACATTAGAACGGCACTCATAAATTGCATCAATACAGCCTTGGATATATACTAATTCCGCCTTTACGTCTTGCTCATTTTGTGATGTCTCTAATGGGCTAGAAGTCAATTTTCTTGCTTGAGTCAGTGAATATAGAGAAAGCAATATTTTTTTTTGAGATATAGCTAAATACTTAAGAAATTTCTCACTTCCCCGTCCTCCTCTCTCCTCGAAATGTCGAATAATTTCTTCGATGCCATCATTAATCTTTTGTATAAAACTTGGGTTTAAGTTCTTGCTTATTTTGCTTTCTTCAAGGGTTATTTTGCTTTCTTCAAGGGTAAATATATTCGATAGATTCGTTTTAATTTGTTCAAGTTGATCTTTATAGTTTTTATTCTCTACTGGTCTCTTTTCAGTGCCCTCTTGTTGATCTCCTGTTTCTTGATAATTTTCCCCTTCGGAGATAGTTTGACCAGAGTTAGCATCTAATTGAGACACAATATACCATTGTCATATTGTTATTCTTTAAATGAGATTTAAGGATATGTCTATATTTCCACTTAGCTGTTTCCAAAGAATTCATCTTTCCTGCCAGAATTCCGGTCTAAAAACCAGCTTATAAAATATGGATATTCCCCTTTGTTATAAATATGATCAAGCACTCTTTTCACTAGCGGATGTGTCAAAGGTTGGTCAACCGAGGGAATTGGCGGTATGTCTAAAATCCTTCTATCTCGTTCGGCAAGAGAGTCGTTGAAATCAGAAATAGCAACCTTGAAATTTTCCTGTATATCATAAACGCTAATAATAACTGAACGATGGGTTTCTGTAGGTTTCATAGATTTCTTGGATAAAGGCGGTACGCTTTGTTTAATATTTTGGTTCATCTGAACGTTATGTTCACCTTCCTGTTGAGGTTCAGTGTTTTGTATCCTTCCTGGTTCACTCTCTGATGTAAGCAGAGACGTATTTTGCGGAAACATAACAGAAACAGAAGTATTACTTAATTTATTTACTTCAATACCAAGTCCATTAAGAACTGCCTTAGCTGTGTTTTCCCATGTCCAGTGGATAGCTAATTTTTCCCTAAGTTTTATAGCATCTGCCTTTGCTCCTCCTTTTTCAACTCCTGGATTAGCAGCGATTGCGCGGAGATGGTCTACAACTTGGCTTAAATCACCATCTTGAATACTTCCGTTAGCCGCAGCCGCAGCCGAAATATCAACACTATATAGACAGCCGGTTCCTTCTCCTCCCAGTAATTCCTCTATCGCCCTATACAACCCTGTATTCGTTGAAAGAATGAGCGGAACTCCACAACTGATTGCCTCTAAACCAACCAAACCAAACCCTTCATACCAAGAAAGCATCATACAAACAGTCTTAGTTTCAAGTTCGCTGTATAAGGCTTCTCGGTCTTTCTCATATGGCCAAGCACGCAGTGATACGTGTCTCTTTGCATACTCATCTACTAGAGATTGGAGAGACTTCTGATCCTCTTTATAAACCGCTGTGTCAGAACAAATTTCTGTGTTAGACAATCCCATTACAGTGAGTATAGGGTTCTTTTTTTGAATTATGTTGGGTTCGTCATGCACAGCCTGCCCGAAACTAGCGACGGCTAATCTGATTTGTTTGACTAGATCATTTGCTAAATTTACCCGCCCTAATGTTATTGCCAGGAAACGTTTTGGCGCTTGCTCTGTTATATTTCTCTTTGTGATTCCAGGCAAAACTTGTATGACACGAACCTGGTTGCAATTCAAGGTTATATCGTTTGCAGAATCCTCTAATTTAGGACCTATAGTGAACACAATGTTGGATTCCTTTAGGATATTCTCTTGATGCTTAATTGCAGCTCGTTCTTGCGGCTTATAGGTGCTGTAATCCATGTGATGAAATACAGCAACTGGAACAGAATAATGTCTCGCTAGATCAATAGCTCTACGTCCAGTATATACGTCATGTCCTAGCACACAAACAGGCTTTATATTAGAGCCTTCAAGGAAAGGGATAATAACTTTCTTGTCAAGTTCAGAGTTATTATTGCCAGGGATAACGTGAAGTTCAATACCAGATGATTGAGTTGCATTGATTTCGTTCTCAGTAGAATTCTCTTCACCAAGAATGCAAACAAGGCTCAAATTTGAATGTTCTGACTTCAAATGGTTAGCCAAAGCTATACAAAGATCGTAGTTGAACGAATTGATGCCGCCATAGCGCGCACCCCAAGCAGTTGCGAAGACGACAATGCAGTCTTTCATAGCCAGAACCTCACTAAGGAAAAGGAGTAAACGCGGTGTCAGTCAGATCTTTTTCTAATTTGGCTGATTTGTATCCATAAGTTTGAGGGGATTGTAATTGGATGATTAGGCAAAATTGTTTTTTGTTGCCAAATTTATTTCTTAAAACGTGCTCGTAATTTTCGATTAAATAGTGAACTGTACCCTGGTTGCTTCTAGCGGTTTGGCCGCAGATCAAAATCACCGGATGAGCTTTAGGATTGGGATAGAGTCTTGCTAAGATGGCGTATTCACTATGGTTTTTCTGATATCGAAATGTTTCAGCTTGGGTAACGATCGCAATATTATCCAAATCACCGGGCATATAAGGATTGAGGCGAACTCCCTTGAGAAAATTAGCTAAATGCACCTTAGTTCGCTGATTAGAATCTGGACCACCCAAACAAAATTCCGTCATGCCGCCTGGAGGTTCCAAGACTTGATCAAAGGGGGCGACAGTTAATTCTGAGCCAATTTCCTCCGCTAGTTTTACAACCTCCACTAACGTCTGCACATCGGCGTGAGACATCGTATTCAAG
>JAKSDM010000955.1 GCA_022360135.1 Pseudanabaenales cyanobacterium
AAACCCAGAGCCATGTATCGTACCCTTACAAACCAAAATCAGGGGACGATGAGTCAAACTATACGTGAACGCGGGAAAAAAGTCTTCCAAACCCTCAAAGAGAACTCAGTTAAGGGGATACAAGCCATTGCAGCCGCAACGGGGATTCCGAAAAGCAGCGTCTATCGCCATCAACAGGCCATTGTCCGCCGCAACCAGCACCCCGAATCGGTATGGTGGGAAACCGAGGTGGGAAGCACCTGGTTGAAACTGTTAGTATGCGGCGTCATCTTTTTCTTTGGCATCAAACATAGTATCGGTGTGGGAGAACTCTCACAGTTTTTGAAAGCATTGCGATTAGGGCTTCATATCGGGTGCTCGCCCAGTTCATTGGACAGCTTGAAACAACAAATGAAAACAGCCATAGAGACCTATGAAGCAGCCCAAGCAGAACATTGCCAACCGCATCAGGAGAAGGGGATTTGCGTGGGTGGAGACGAAGTGTTCTTCGGTCTGCCCGTATTGGTGTTAATCGAGCTGGGGAGCGGCTATCTACTGACAGAGGCTCAATGTGAAGATCGCAGTTACGACACCTGGGAGGAACAGATTCAGTCTTGGTGGAAGCAGACTGGATGGCGCGGTCATTTCATGGTGAGTGACCGCGCCAAAGCGCTGATTAAGTTAGCGCTCGATGGCCTGGATTGTGTCAGTACGCCAGACCTGTTTCATGCCTTGCATGCCTTAGCCCAACCGATAGGTAGCGCCCTGGGTCGTCAGAGCGCTCGCTTAGCCAAACAGGTAAAGCGCCTCAACGAGCAAATCGCCACCCCACCCCATCCCTCCAAGCAAGCGGAAGTGGAACAATCGTTAGCCATTCTCTTGGAACAGCAAAAGGGGTTAGCCACAGACCAACAGCATTATCATGAAGCGATTGAAGCGATTAGCTTAGCGATTCATCCTTTTCACCTAAACAGCCAGGAATGGCGATTTTGTAGCCTGATTACCCAGCAGCTAAAGGCTCCCTTAGAGCAGTTACGCCAACTCGGACAAACCTATGGTGGCGCCAAAGCGACTCAGGCTATCATCACCTTTGAAAAACAGATGCCAGAGATGGCTCAAGGGATTCATGCCTGGTGGCGATGGGCGACTCAAGCACTGAGTCAGGAAAGCGCTTCAGTAGACATCCAAAACTGGGTGCTCACGGTCCTATTACCTTGGGTCTATTGGCTCCAGCAAGCAGACAAAACCCAGCATCCCCAATTGAAACCTCAATACCAGCAAGCGACTGAGACAGCCACCCAACGACTGTTGGCGGATCCCCTCACCCAATCCCTTCCCGGTCAGGAACGTCAAACTTGGATTGAATGGGCCAGGTGGATGGCGAATAATTATCAACGCACCTCATCGGCAGTCGAAGGTCGCAATGGTTATCTAACTCGTCTGCATCATTCAGGTCGAGGGTTTTCTCAACAGACCTTAAAGGTGCTCACCATCATCCACAATTTTCATCTCAAGCGTCCCGATGGAACGACTGCTGCTCAACGCTTATTTGACTACGAGTTTCCTGATCTCTTTGAGTGGGTTGTGGTGCATATGGGGGATCTTCCCCTAGCTCGTCGGTCGTCAAAATCACAAAGACCGAATCCCTTTCACCTAGAAGGTTTCCCGGCTTAAAATATAGGCC
>JAKSDM010000090.1 GCA_022360135.1 Pseudanabaenales cyanobacterium
ATATCCTTTGCCGCCGTAATCAAATTGCGATCAATCCGCATCAAGCTATTGAAAATGGGCGCAATCATAAAGAAGGTATAGAGATAGACCAAGCCCAACACCACGGCGAAATCTGAATAGAGGAAGAATTCCAGCGGTTGTTCGATTAGGTGTAAGCGCTGCAGCAACTGATTCACTAAGCCTTCTTTGCCCAAAAGCGGCACCCAGGAAATGTTTCGGATGATATTTGAGGTCCAGAAGGGAATCGTACAGACCAAAAACAAGATCACCTTCCAACGCAAACTTTTGATCTCAAAGGCCAGAAAATAGGCGACCGGAAAGGCGATCGCCAGCGAGAACAGCCACACCAGCCCCACATACTTAAAGGTGTTCAAATAGATCTTCAGCACAACATCTGAAGCAAAAACGCCAATATAGTTATCCCAAGTAAACGCCGGGACCATGGCGTAGCCATTGAATCCCCAAAAGCTCACCACTCCGATCAGGAGAATAGGGAACACCAGGAACAAAAGAAAAATTAGCGTTTGGGGAGCGACTAATAGGTAGGGCTGTAGGGTTTTCCAACTCACGAAGCGATAAACTCCTGCCATTTCTGAACCAGATAGACATTCTCCTTCATGGTGGAATTCCACACCACAATATTGCCGAACCGTTGTTTGAAAGAACCGCCGTCGCGCACCGCGCCTGCCTTTTCCAGGGTCTTGTCAAAGGGATCGACCATATCCACCGCAGCCGGTTTACCCTCATACCAGAAATCCCACTCCTCTGGGGACATAAACTGCTTGGCGTTGTCAGGCGCAGCGCTGTAGTACCCCTGGCGTCCTAAAAACGCCCCCACCCAGCCATCCAGCATCCAGTTTATGTACTCATAGGCGGCGTCTAGGGCGATCCCCTTAAGATTCTTGGACAAGCCGACACCACCGCCCCAGCCTCGGTATCCCTCCTGCAACGGCGCATAGATACAGTCAATGCCTTTGGATTTAACCGCCGTAATCGCTGGCGACCACATGGATTGCAACACCACTTCGCCAGAGGCCATCAAATTCACTGACTCATCAAACGTCTTCCAGAAGGCGCGAAACTGACCCGCCTGCTTTTGCGCCTTCAAGATGTCGGTGATCTGATCAATTTCCGCCTTAGTCATGTCGCCCTTGTCGCCAAAGGTGATCAACCCAGCGGCTTCCGCCGCCATTGCAGCATCCATAATGCCAATCTGAGGAATGTCGAGAATCGACGTTTTGCCCTTAAATTCTGGGTTGAACAGTTCCGCCCAAGTTTCAATCTGTCGCCCTACCAGGTCCAGACGATACCCCAGCGTGTCAGCATTGTATTGGAAAGGAATCAGGGTAGCCCAATCCGTCGGCGTGGGTGAAAACTCGGTCGAGTCTGGCCCCGTCAGGTACATCACTTTGTAGGGAGCCGTGCCTTGGGAGGATTCAACCGGCATGCCGTCAAATTTACCTAAGGTAAAGAAAGGCACGATCTTGTCAAAGTCCCTAATCCGGTTGATGTCGATGGGTTGCAGATTACCCGCAGGAATCACCAACGGTAAACTGAAGTACTCGCCATCGAAAATGTCGTATTGCCCAGGCTGACTGATGGCGATCTGGTTGTTCTCTTCAGTGCTGAGGGCTCGCATATCGAGCTTGAAGCCCAAGTCTGCTTGAGCCTGATCTCGAATTTCATTGACTTGAGAGACCCCGGTGCCAATGAAGCGCAGGGTAATATCCTTGATTTGATTGGGATTAACCTGCGGCCCTGGAGCCGGGTTATTGGGCGTCCCCTTGGGGG